>JAMPXQ010000111.1 GCA_023701075.1 Candidatus Woesearchaeota archaeon | reverse complement strand
ATGTCGCAAAGACAGTCAGGCAGGGAGATAATTTCATAACATTCACGCCTGATAAGAGCGGGACTTTCCAGATGGCATGTTCTATGGGCATGGGAAGGAATACATTTACGGTTGTAGATGATAGTGGAAGTGTAGGCACTTTTGTCGAACAGCCTGCACAAATAAAAGGTGGTAGCTGTGGTGCAGGATGCGGGTGCGGCGGCGGGGGAGCATAAGATGAAGTTCTCATATGCCCTGACAATCTTCCTGGTATTATCTGTCAGCGTCCTTTATTTCTTTGTCCCTGGGATAGGGGCAGCAAGGATGGTCGATAACAAGATTTTTGAGACCATGGAACTAAAGGCTGTAGTGGAGGAGAAAGAAATAAAGCTATTTGCGCATACAAGCAACAATGCTCTTGCGATGCTTGCGACAAGAGAAGGATTTTCTATACCAGAAGAGAATGCGATGGTCATCGGCTCAAATGAGGCAGAGATGATGGTGAAGAATGACCTGATAAAAAAATCAGGAGATAAGCTGTATGGCTTCTTTGGGATAGATACTCAAGTGGGCGGCATCTACAAGAAAACTGATACGATGATAGACCATATGCATTTCTTAAGCAAAAACCAGTTCAAAGAACTTGATGGTGTCTCAAATGTCTTCATAGGATTCAATGAAGGCATGCCTAAGCTTTTTTTTACATACAAGAACAATGATGATTTCCTCAAAAGATTTGAATTCTCTTCAGGAAATTTGGAAAATTATAGGGTCATAAGCATGAATGGAAAGACACTCTATCCTATCGTGTTAGGCTATGATGAGGCAGAGATGATGATATCAGAGAAATTATTCACAGATGCAGGTGATAAGATTGAAGGGTTCTTTGGAAAGGATGTATTCATCGCAGGGATACTAAAGAAAACAGACAGCGGTGTGGATATGATGCATTTCATCCCATTAGGGAAGGGTGACTTGAAATGAAAAAAATCACACTTGATATAACCGGCATGCACTGTGCGATGGCTTTACAAAGCCATCTGGGCAAAGAGACTAAGAACCATGTTGCTGCGCAAATGGTTCGAGGAGAGGAAGTGATTTCAAGATGAAGAAAGTGACGTTAGATATAACTGGCATGCACTGCGCTAGCTGCTCTACATTGATCAATAGGGGACTTGTGAAGAAAGAAGGTGTGAAGGAAGCCAATGTGAATTATGGGACGAACAAGGCCACAGTTCTTTTTGATGATTCAAAGCTCAGCGAGAATGATCTTATCGAGATTGTGAAATCAAGAGGCTATGGTGCGACACTAAGCGAAGGCAAGATAGATGTCGAAAAACAGGAAGCGATGCAGAAGAAAGAGATAAGCGACCTAAGGAACCTTTTCTTCATAAGCCTGCTTTTTGCTGTTCCGGCTTTTGTCATAGGGATGGTATTCATGTGGCTGGGGATAATGGTCAAGAATTCTGAATTCATCCTGTTTGTCCTCTCTACCCCTGTGCAATTCATAATCGGAGAGCAGTTCTATAGAGGATTTTGGTCTGCATTAAAGAATAAGACCGCTAATATGGATTCCCTGATAGCTATAGGAACAAGCGCTGCTTATTTCTTCAGCCTATATAACATACTTTTCAATCCATCAGCAGGACAATATTTTGAGACCTCCGCAATCCTCATCACATTAGTTGTCTTAGGCAAGTGGCTTGAGGCAGTTGCAAAAGGAAGGACTAGTGACGCAATAAAGAAACTGATGACTCTTGGCGCAAAGACTGCGACAGTCTTAAGGGATGGTAAAGAGATAGTCTTGAAAATTGATGATGTAAAAGAAGGGGATATAATCCTAGTTAAACCAGGAGAGAAGATACCGGTTGATGGCATCATCATAGAAGGAAGCACATCCATTGATGAGAGCATGGTCACTGGAGAGAGCATTCCTATTGAAAAAGGCAAGAAATCTTTAGTTATCGGAAGCACCATAAATAAGCATGGAAGCTTCAGATTTCGAGCTACAAATGTCGGTGAGAATACTACCCTTAGCAGGATCATAAGGCTTATTGAAGAGGCCCAAGGGAAGAAAGCGCCTATACAGAGATTTGCAGATGAGATAAGCGCAGTATTTGTCCCGATTGTCATATTGATATCTGTACTCACTTTCAGCGTGTGGATGCTTGTAGGCCAGACATTCTCATTCGCTCTTGTGACTGCAGTCGCTGTCCTTGTCATAGCATGCCCATGTGCACTTGGTCTTGCGACACCTACCGCCATAATGGTAGGGAGCGGGATGGGAGCGCAGAGAGGCATCCTGATAAAGGGAGGCGATGCGCTTGAGACAGCCCATAAATTGAAGTATGTCGTGTTCGACAAAACAGGGACGATAACAAAAGGCACTCCTGAAGTCACCGATATCATAGACCTGAAAGGAGACACACTGAAGATTGCTGCATCAATAGAGAAGAATTCAGAGCATCCGCTTGCTGATGCAATCGTGAAAAAAGCAGGAGAGACTAAACTTAGCAAGATAACAGGATTCAAAGCAATCCCCGGGCATGGTGTCTATGCGAAGATCGGGACGAAGCAATATTTCCTGGGGAATAGGAAACTCATGAATGACAGGAAGATAAACATACAGAGATATGCAAAGCAGATAGAGGAACTTGAGAACCAGGGAAAGACAGTGATGCTCCTGGCTGAGAAGCAGCTTATAGGGATGATAGCTGTTGCAGACACGATAAGGGAGACTTCAGCCCAGGCAGTGAAGCAGCTACAGGATATCGGGCTTGAGGTCTATATGATAACTGGTGACAATGAGAGGACAGCAAGGGCGATAGCACAGAAGGCAGGAATCAAGAATGTCTTCTCTGAAGTGCTCCCGGAATATAAAGCGGATTATGTGAAAAAGCTCCAGATAAAAGGCAAGGTCGCAATGATTGGAGATGGCATAAATGATGCACCTGCACTTGCAACAGCAGATATAGGGATAGCGATGGGAAGCGGCACTGATGTCGCGATGGAAAGCGGAAATATCGTGCTTATGAAGAATGATCTCCTGGATGTACCTAAAGCGATAAAGCTGAGCAGGCTCACGATGCGAAAGATCAAGCAGAACATGTTCTGGGCACTGTTCTATAACTGCCTAGGAATACCTATTGCAGCAGGAGTGCTCTATCCATGGACAGGATGGCTGCTCTCACCGATAATTGCCGGAGCTGCCATGGCGATGAGTTCAGTGAGCGTTGTCACGAACACTGTGATGATGAGGTATAGGAAGATATGATTTGAGCAAAATATATCTGAATGCATCTCCAACCAATTTTTTTAATTTTTTATAAGCTTGACTGAATATGCTTATTGATGCCTAATTAATCTATATTTAATTTGCATGATCCTTTATAAACCATTGAAGATGTATAGGGGACAAAACATCTTTTTCTTTTTTTTAAAAAAACAATACTTTTATATATTGTAACCTTTATCTTTCATCATTTTTGTTATTACTTAAAAGTAAAAATCATAAATAAAGGTGAAAAAAATGGACTCAAAAAAATTAACATCTAAAATAGCCCGCCTCGAAAAGATCATGGACCTTTTCTCTGAACCATGGAATCATTATGCACAAAGGAGCATGGATCCGGTTGTATCTATACAGTTCACTATGAATGGCTCTCCAAAGAATATAGTTGAAGCGACGTTTGCTGCGGACAATATAATCGAAGCAAATCTAGGATGGGGTGGATTTGAAACACTTCCGTTAGCCGCTATGTTCTATCCGTTCAAGGGAAATACAGAACTAGGTGTCAGAAGGTTAGGAGAACTCTACGACGTAATGACTTCAGAAGATATAATTGTTGGATGTTATGAAGCGCATATACCTGTGTTCAACCTATTTAGACATGCATTAAAAGGCGATTATTCAGCCAAGAATATTAATTCATTGGACCTTAATAAGTTAGCCAAAAATTTTCAAGAAGCTGACAAACTCATGACAGAAAAATATGGATGGCCTGGAACAACCACTGCTATATATCCGATGGTAACTATGGCAGCAAATTCAGATAGCATTTCAAAAACAATAAAACAGATGAATAAAGCAATTGATGCTTTTGAAAATTCGACAGGCTATTCAACATATAGCAACAGGTTTTATGCGCCTTTCTTGATGTATTCACAATTAAAATTAGCTGATGCAGCCGGAAGAGTGGAACAGATTTGGAATGCTGTTGATGAAAGGAAAGAAAGGTTAGGATTTAGCCATATGTCAGCTACCCAATTATATCCCTTTTTCACATTTCAATCTTTATTGCCAGGATCGCCAGAAGAGATAGCTGAAGAATTTGTCCAATGCGGAGAAGCACTTGAAGCTAAGGGATTCAGAGGATATGATCACATCAATAGATTCAGCACACTGATAATGATGAGAGAATATGCAGACAATCAAATGTTGGCATTTAAGGGTGCTTCACTGGATAATGGCACAGGCATGTCTCAATATAATGCACCAGTTCAAGACTTTAATGTAGCATGGGCAAACATATTTGAGAATATCTATTCCCCTGATGGGTTCAGTGTTTTCGGATGGTTAATTGGAGGGTATCTTTTTGGCAAATAATTTTTTTTAATTGCCCTT
>JAMPXQ010000004.1 GCA_023701075.1 Candidatus Woesearchaeota archaeon | reverse complement strand
TTCCATGCCTCTGTCTCAAGCCCTATATTATCCCTTATGAAGCCCTCCTGGCCTTCGGTATAAGGCGGCTGGCCTACTCCTGACAATACAAAGTACAAGTTCTTGTATGTGCAAGCCATCTTGTCTCCAACCATAGAGACGCTGTTGTATGCGCATTTGAGGCCTTCTGTAGCCTTTATCCTTGTATCAAACAAGGATTGATATGCTGACCATTTCTCAGGCTTGTCATTCGTGCCCTTGACTCCGATATAGGGCATATTCTTCCTCTTTGTGCCGCTAACATCATCAAGAGTCTCGACCAACAGTTTCCAGTCCTTGGCTTCATCATAACCATAATTCCCAAGATGGACAACCATATCTGCCTTCTCATCCTTTATCATCTGAATGACTACAGGGTCGTCTTTTACCTGGTTTGCGATGAATGCTACCTTGACCTCGCTCATCTCTACAGATGCATCTCTCCATGGACCTATCACTATGCCTCTATAATCATCGCCAAGCAATGATTCGCCTGTAGTCTTTATCCATGCTGCATCCCTAAGCCCGTCTGCTGTACTCACATCCAATATCGGGATTATCGCGAATTTGCCATCATATTTCTCTTTGGCCTTCTCCATGATGCTCTTTGCCAGATCTTTTTGCTTAGTAATGTACTCAGCATCCTTGAGCTGGTCCTCTGTCACCATGAACATCGCAATATCTGTGAATTTCTTACCATCCTTATCAAGATCCACATAATCAAGAGCGCATTTCAAGTCCTTGAAATTCATCATGATAGGTGTCTTCTTATTGGTCTTCCTTGCAGCTGCATAGACCTTTATGAGATCATCAATCTTAAGCTTCTCTTTCTCACAATCATTATCCACCAGCCAGTATCCTTTCAAGGCATCATCTTCCTTCATGCCATCCGGGTCTCCGGTGTACCTGATGAAGAGATCAAGATCGCTTGCTTTTGCTGCTGAGACTGCTGTGTCTACTTCCTTTCCGAAGTATCCAACTGAAAGCGGCTCTAATTTCTTGGCCTCGCTAAATTCTGTTGTCGGAACATCGACAAATCCAATTATAGGAGATATCTTGACCTGCCTATCTATTGTATCATTGATACACCCTTTATCTACGCATACCTGTCCATCCTTACAATCTTTATCTTCTTTACATGCTTTCACACATATCTTGTCCTGACAGATCTCGTCTTCCTTACAGTCTGCGTCCTTCTCACATGACCTAGGCGCGACCTTTATCATATCTTTCACATCATCATACCTGACATAGAAATCCGGCATGAATCCGTCAACTTTCTGCTGCGCTTCAACAAGAAGCCAACAGACACCTGCTGCTTCTCCTGAACCAAATATCTTCAGATCGACGTCTTGGCTCAGTCCCCAGTCTCCTGGGAAATCTCCTACATCACACCAATCCTTGGTCCTTGTATCAAGACCGCTTGTCGCCTTGAAAGACTGACCATTTATGTCATCGAATATATCTTCCGGACATTTCTTTTCTGTGCCTTTGACGGTATCGCAGTTAGGCCTATTGCCGCCTCCGCCTCCGCCTCCGCCGCCTCCGCCTCCGCCGCCTCCGCCTCCGCCGCCTCCGTTACCTAAACCACCAGCTACACAGACACCATTTTCACAAATAGGTGTTGCGCCTTCGCATTTTGTCGGACAATCATTTGTCCCTGTGCCTGGAGGATTTTTTGCACAATCTTCTGCTCCTTCGAACTCCTGTGTAACTAATCCTGTAGCGGCCAAAAAGTTTCTGACCTTTTGCCATCCTGAATTAGAGATTGCTGGTGCGTTTTCTGATTCAGCTTCTGCAGCTTTTATCTCTTCACATGCACCACATTTAGATTGATCGCCACAGACACCCCATTTTCCTCCACCACACTGCAGACAGACACCGCCACTTTTCCCATATTTACCTTCTTCATTACAAGTATTATCAGTTAGAATAGGCTCCATCTTACATATGGTTGGATTAGCAGGATCACAAGTACATGCTGCTGGAAACAAATTTGTTGCATCTGAACCACCTAAATCTGGGACATTAGCAACATTTGGCCCACTGTTTTCTGTTGGACCACTGCAAGTATAATAAGAATCTGCCTCATTGATACCAAATCCTTTGAATGTTATTTCTGCATATCCATTAGCACATACTTCTGTAGTCTGCATATTCTTGATAGAATAGGTCTTTATCTTGAACTCTGCAGCTTCTTGATTCCATTCTGCCGTGCCTTTACAATCATCCCCTTCTGAACAGCCTGTCTTGAAATCTACAATCGCGCTTCCTTCTGCTGCTGCACCTGCTTCTCCTATTGATGGAATTATTGCTATCTCAGGAACAAATTCAGTATCTTTTGTTATCTGATCACATGAATCCCCATCATCCTTAAAAGAGATAGTATATTCTTCTGCCATTGTTCCTGTAAAATCAGGCTTTAGATAATGTGCAACTTTAGGTGTCGGAGTACATGGATCCACATAACTTGTTGAACATTCTTCTTCAGGAGTACCTGGATTGACGCATGCCTCAACTCCCTCGGTACATTCTCCAATCCAATTTGTCGGACATACCTTAGAGCTGCAACCTGTCCCAGGAACCGGTTCAAATGCTTCAATACATGCTACATCAAACTCACCAATCCCATATCCCCTACTTGCAGACTGGCTCCATATATTGGCACCTTGTATGAAATCTGCAGGTACATCTTTCCATCCCGTACATTCGTTGCAATACTCTTTGACCAATAATCCAGTATTAAACTTATATTCCTGACCTTCTGTACAAAACAATGTCGCTCCAGTAACGCTAAAATGATCCGTCTTTATCATCAATTTATTCTTCTCTGCATCTAATTCAGTCGGATAAGCAAACCACATTTCCATATCTTCATCAAAATACGCCACAGACAACTTATCTTCAGGTATCCCTTTCAAATCCTCATCCTTGTAGAACTTTGTGATCGTTATCGGCTGTGAGAACTTAACTCCATGCGGCATACCGTTAAATGCCAACATGCCTGCCAAGACACCATTATTGAACCCATTGAAATTCCTATCCAGCTGTTTTAATCCTACTTCATCTATTATCTGCCCGTTCAAACTGGCTGTTGTCCCTGGCGGAATCTCCAAAATCAGGCTGCCGTCAGGAGATACTACCTTTGTCACTTCAGTAGGTTTTATCTTTTCCATCACAGTCCTTGGATAGGTATATGTCTGCTTGTCAAAATTAATCACTACCTCATTCTTAGTAAGTGTTATCGGATAACTGACATCTACTACTAAAGCCTCGAATGTCACCTTCACTTCTGCTTTCAGTTCGCCATATTCAACATCATATCCCCTTGTCCTAAAACCACTGAAATCGTTTATGCATACCGGGAGGTTATCAAGTATATGCTGCCTTATCAATGGAGGTGAGATAGAATAATGCAGGCCATATTTCAGCTCTCCTTCTATGACTGTCTGCTTGAGACACTCGCTTATGAATGCTTCCAGGGAGTTCTGGTTAGTCCCTGCAGTAAAAAAGCTCTCTGATGATGTCTGCATCGTGTTCCTCTGCGATGAGAAACGGCTTACAAAAAATCCTGTGATAGCAATCACTATTACAATGCCGATTATGATAAACATAGATACCTGAGCTTTTTTCATCTGATTCCCTCCCTCGAATATTAATTCCTAATCATAATTATTTATCTTGGCATGCATTGTCTTCGCATACCATATCATCGCAATCTTCACAGCAATCTTCTACGTCAAAACACTGCACACATTCCTCATTATCATCATCCCATAAGAAATCTGTTGCTTCACATTCTGACTTCGTGCTGCATTCTGTAAAATCTGTAGCGCATCTGTCTATCTCGACAAAAGCTTTTTTAGCCTTGTCAAACACATACTTGAATGCATCTATATACGCCTGCGAATCCTTCACATCATAGATATATGTAGGGACTTCCTGTGTTATGCTCCTTGTTATCTCAAAGGAATCAAGCACTTTCACTTCGCCCATTATCTTTGCCTTGAATTCCCCTCTTGCCTTGTTTGAATCCTTGTCTGCATTAAATGTCATGAAGAGCGCACCATTCCCAAAAATCGGAGCTTCCTGGACCACGCCTGATTTCATATACCTATTCGGAGTTACATAGCTTGCCCACCAGTCATCTGCAGCATGATTCACCAAATCATATGGCGTTGAACCTCCTGCAAGCCCTGAATTTATCACAAGACCTTTCTTATTTGCAAGAGTAATCTTATCTGCCTCACCGGTGACCAGTATAGGCGTCCTTATCTCAGCATTGTCCTCATCATATTTTATGTTCAAATCAGTTATTGTCTTTGTCCTTGCGTAATTACGCTCATATCCATTGACAACAATTGCACTATTATCTATACACGCCTGATAATATTTCCTTGCTGCTGACTCAAGCTTATCTCCAACCTTCAGGTTGGCATTGGACTTATGCCATGTACATATCTTCCAAGCATCTGTACTCATCTCTGCAGCGCTCTTTATGAATGTCTCCTGATCCTCAACCAATGGCGGGAAACCCAGCCCTGATACTATGAAATAAAGGTTCTTATAGGTACAGACCATCTTCTCACCTATCATCGTCGCACTGTTGTATGTGCATTTGAACCCTTTCTCTTTCATCTCTGCAGATTCCAAAATTGACTTGAAGACTGACTGATAACCAGACCATTTTATCGGCTTTTCTTCATATGGACTGTCTTCTTCCCCTTTTATAGGAAGATATGGCAGGAGCTTTGTCTTTGTCCCGTCCTTCTCACCTAATGTGCCATATAGCATAGATTTCCAGTCTTTTGCATCTTCATATCCCATGTTACCTATATGGACTATCATATCTGCCTTCTCTTCTTTTATCAAAGCCAATACTTCTGCATTGTCCTTTGGCTGGTTTGACATAAAAGCGACTTTCACTTCTTCTATAGCCTCTCCTGTGCCTCCATTCCATGGAGAATATACTATACCATAAAAGACATCTTTCACAACCTTACCATCTATCTTGGAATCTTCAACCAATAATTTGCCTACATCCTGTATCCATCCTGAAGTTGCTATGCCTTCTTCTGTATCCACGACAACCTGAGGGACAATGGCAAATGCTTCCCATCCTTCTTCACCAGCTTTCTTGATTAGCTGGGCTGCCTTTTTCTTCTGCTTATATATATAATCCGGCTTTGCTGTATCTTGGAAATCATCATAAGTGATGTCAAACATGATGATATCTGCAACCTTGCCTTTCGCCTTATCAATGTAATCCTCTGCACATTCCAGATCCCCTAGATTCCTTATGACCGGCGTCTTCTTGTTTGTCTTCCTAAACTCTTCGTAATCCGATACGTAATCATCGAGATTATCTTTGAACAGCTTTGAATCCTTGCAGTCATCCCCTGCCATCATATAACCTGTCACTTGAGAATCTTCCACCATATCATCTATATCTCCTGTATAAGAAACAAAAAGTTCAAGATTCTCTGATTCTGCTTTTGAAATAGCATCATCTAAATCTGAACCGAAATACCCTACAGTCCTGGCATTAAATTTCTTAGCCTCCGGAAAATCATCTATCGGCAACATAGATATCCCAATCAACGGCTCTATCTCGACATCTACATCTATGACATCCTTGACACAGATGTTGTCCTTGCAGACAAATCCCTTGTCACAATCATCGTCTTCCTCACATGCCTTCCCGCCGCCAAGATAATCTTTTATGTCTGTATATCGTACATAGAAATCCGGCTTACCATCATCCCCTGATTTCTGCGCTTCGACAAGCACCCAGCATTCTGCACCATATACCTGATTAGGCCAAGAAGATGCCCCTTTCTCAAATATCTTCAAAGGCACATCTTTGAGTGCTACATCGCTGCCATAGAAATCACCTGGGAAATCACCATATTCATCGCATAATTTCTGGTTCCTCGTATCTAATACAGACTTATCTGCAATGGTAAAAGTCTTCCCATAATAAGGCGCCAAATCTACACCCGGACAAACTTCAGTTATGTCTCCTTCATAGCAGTTGTTATTGCCGCCGCCATTGTCTTGGCATATGCCATCTACACATTTCTGACCGTCTGCACAGTCTTCATCTGTTGTGCATGTAGTGCCTGTGCCTGGCGTCACCGGAGGTATAACACCCGGCGTCACTGGGACTGTGCCAAGCGGCGTACATGATGGATCTGATGGGTTCAAGATGCAATCCACTGTTGTTGGTGTCGTAAGCGTCGGATCCGTAGTAGGTGCTAATGAAGAATCTACCACAAGACAACGATTATTTGAGACTGCAACTGAATCACAACACACTTCATCTATCCCTTTACATTGAAATCCGCCATCGCAGATAGTGCATGGCTTACATTCAGGATGCTTTTCTGTCGTACACTCGGATGCATCAAAATTACATTGCACACTATTACTTCCGCTTCCGCCACCGCATTTTGTACCATCCCAGCTTCCACCAGCGACAATACATGCTTCATCCCTAGTACATAAACTTAAAGCAGTAGGTTCACAACCTTTAGCACATACATTATTAATACAATACTCTGAAAAACACATATCGTCATCATTGCATGTAGATCCAAATTCTTTTCTGGGCATGCATGCATGATTTTGGCAATTTCTTGATTCGCATTCTGTCCAATCATCACATAAATCAAGATTTGGCTCTAGTGAATCAATACACCATCCCCCTAATCCAACCAGATATGTTTGGCAATTATAATTTAAACAATCTGAATTTTCCGTGCAGAAACTTCCTGCTGCAAGACGCTCCATACATAGCAGATTGCCACCAGCATGATCACACCTATCTGATTTGCACACTATATCTTCTGTACATATTTCACCATTTTCCAATCTATCGCTACATTTCTTTTTGCTATTTGATTCATCGTATGCACAAAAAAGAGATAAACATTCCCTATGTAGACTGCATTCTTCTCCATTCTCCTTTTTTTCAAATGAGACTGGAACTGTTGGACTTCCGCCTGCTGTTGGGGTAGGTGTTGCTGTCCCTGTACTTGTAGGCAATGGGGTTCCTGAAGTTGGAGGAGGTGTGCCTGAACCTACTGGAGTTGGTGTAACTGAAGCCGGAGTGCCATAATCTGCAGGAACATCAATTTGGCAAATTAAATTCTTATCTGTCGGACAATCTCCATTTTTCTCTTTACAATAAACATCAAAACCCGGAACAGTATATGCTGGACAATTTGGTGAGCAACAAAATTCTTTAATTATGTTTCCAGTCACTGCGTCCATCCCGCCTACCTTTCCCGTGATACTGTCTTTCCTGCTCGGATATGCTACAACATTACCAGCAGGAGGCGGCTCTGCAAGCGGATCCGCTTCTGTCGCTGAAGACTGATCTGCAAGAGGATCTACTTCTGTCGCTGCAGGATCCGGCGAAGACGCTTCGTTGTATAACTCTTCATCCTTGCATGCCTGAGTACATGCTTGCCCCGTAGTATCTGTTTCCCATGTACCTGTACCTGAACATACTTGGCAAGTGATGCCTTCCAATCTTACGATGCCTCTTAGTGATGGAGAACAAGTAGTTCCAGTATAGCACTGATCCCCTGTCGCTGTCACCCATTTGTATAGGCCATCTGCTTCATCTTTCTGACATTTTCTGCATTCGCCTTTAACGAAATCAATCTTATCCTTGTTCTCCTCTCCGCAGATATACTCTGCATCTATGCCGCCTATCCCCTGGAACTCTAATACTGCGTATGCTTCTATGCATGCCTCTTCTTTCTGCTTGTTTTTTACCTCGACATTAAAAGTCAATGTAGGGTATTTTGTCTTATCCTTATCACTTAACTCTTCAGGAACAAATTTTGGGCCTTTCCCTGGGAAATCCGCCTCTTTCAAGATACTACAATCATCGCCTTTTGAACAGACAGGCGTTATAATTATCTGAGATTTTCCGTCTTCAAATTCTGTTGTCCCATCAATCAAAGCGAATGTCTTTGCTGAGTCTGTGGATATGCATGAGTCTCCGCTTGCCTTGAACACGACCTTATACTCATTCTGGCCTTTTAGGTCTTCCATCTTAGTGACATCATAATAATAGACTGGCGGCAGGCAGATGCAGTCGCTTATCTTAACCTGATCAGTATATAACATATCACCAATACACAGTTTTAATTCTCCATTAAATTCATAAACTAGAACCCCACCTAGTGCAGAACATTCTACTCTTCTATCATTATCAAGAAGAGCACCCTTAACAGGATTTTCAGCACTCGGTGTTCCTGAAGCTGGAGCTTCAGGCGCTGGTGGAATCACATCATATTTTGCATCTTCTTCCATCTCAATGATATTATCTTCATAATCTGTCCCTTTAGGGAATGTCTTCAGACACTCTGGGACAAAACCAGTTGCTACTGCCACTGCTGCCGGCGGTGATGCTGATGTCCCTGTCGGTGGAACCTCTGCTGCAGGTATTGCTGACAATGGAACAGGATACCCGTTATCATCTATGACCTTTTCATCTGCAGTCGGAATATATGAATACAGATAGCCTGTCGCATCCTGATTATCCCATCCTTGTTCGCACGGCAGGCAATCCTCTCTAACCAAAGTCGGTGTCCTAAGGTATCCTTTTGCTTCTGGATCTGCCTTACAGTCTTTTACAGATGCATATTGTGAAAAATGTGTCGTATACGTCGTTATCTTATTCCTATCCGGGTCAACTTCTGTAGGAAGGCCGACCCAAACACCTATCGCCTTATCATAATAGCCAATGCTAAGCATGCTCTCATTATAATATACAGGAACCTTGCTTTGGTCATAGAAATATGTGACCTTCACAGGTTTACTGAACTGGACCCCATGAGGTATGCCTGAATATGCCAACATGCCTGTCAAGACTGAATTTGACAGCCCGTCAAACTCCCTATCCAATATCTTTATGCCTATCTCTTCTACTGCTTCTCCATCCAATGTCGCAACTGTCCCAGGAGGAACCTCTATTATCATCATGCCATCAGAGGAGACAACCTTTGTCTGGCCTTTCTGGTTCAATTCTTCAACTACTACTCGTGGTATAGTATATGTCTTGAAATCAAAAGACAATACATAATCCTTGCTTGTGAATGTCAGAGGATAGCTCATCTCTACAACCAATGACTGCTGTGTTATCTCTACATCAATACCTAATTCCCCTTTCTCCACATTGAAACCCTGATTCCTGAATGTCTTGAAATCATCAAGGCAGACAGGGAGCTTGGATAGGATATATTGCTTTATCAATGGAGGGGAGACCTGCCTATTTAGCCCATACTCTATCTCTGCATTAATCACTGTCTTCTTAAGGCATGAAAATATGTAGGTATCCAGATCATTCTGCTTTGTCACTGTTGTGTATGCATCCTCTGAAGAAGACCCTAATGAGATATTGTCCCTATTTGAAACGACTGCAAGAAGGACACCTAGCGCGATTACAATAACTAAACCTACGATTATGGCTAATGTTACTTGAGATTTCCCCACCTTGATATATCCTATTTAACAGAGGTATAAATAGTTTACTATTTAAATAAAAGAGATTTTAGGAGAATTATGATTGAAATCATAGGTGTTTCCGGCTACTCTGAGATAGGAAGGAACATGACTGCTGTCAGGTATAATGATGAAGTTGTCATCCTAGATATGGGAATTCATCTAGAAAATTACATCATGATGAAAGGAGAAGATGAGATTGAAAACTTCTCACTGAAACAGCTGATGAATGCAAAGGCTGTGCCTGATGACAGATGCATAAATCATCTTAAAGACAAAGTCATAGGGATAATACCCAGTCATGGGCATCTTGATCATATCGGCGCGATACCTTTCATGGCACAGAAATATGACTGTCCGATAATCTGCACACCATATACTGCCTCGGTCATAAAATCTATCCTAAGAGACAAGAAAAAAGGACTGCCAAATGAGATAGTGACAAGCAGGAAAACAAAACTAACTGACAGCATAACCATTGAATTCATAGATATAACACACAGCATCCCTGATGCTGCCATAGTTGTCATACATACCCCTGATGGGAAGGTTGTTTATGCAAATGATTTCAAGCTTGATGACACGCCGACTTTCGGGAACCCGCCAGATTATGAACGGTTGAAATCTCTAAAAAATGTAAAAGCGTTGATACTCGATTCACTATATGCCAATCTTGACCGAAAAACCCCTTCTGAACTGGTTGCAAAAGAGATGCTCAGTGAAGTCATGCTGAGAAATCCTACCAAAGGAGCGGTTGTTGTCACAACTTTTTCATCGCATATCGCCAGGCTCAAAACAATACTTGAACTTAGCATAAAGATGAAAAGGCAGCCTGTGATGCTTGGACGAAGCCTTGGACGATATGTCTATGCTGCTGAAGACATCAAGCTTGTTGATTTCTCAAAGAAAGCAAAGATATGCAATTTCAAGAAACAGATGGTCAAGATGCTCAAAGACATTGCATATGAAAAGGACAAATACCTGGTGATATGCACCGGGCATCAGGGTGAACCTGACGCTGTCCTCTCAAAAATCGTCAACGGCGAACTTGAGTTCCCATTAGGTGAAAATGACCAAGTGATATTCTCATGCACTGTCATCCCAAGCCAGCTAAACATCGAGAACAGGAAAATCCTTGATGAAAATCTGCTCAGCAGAAATGTCCAGGTCTTTAGAGATGTGCATGCAAGCGGACATGCAAGCAGGCAGGACCATAAGAAGTTCATAGAATTGATAGGCCCACAACACATCATACCTGCACACGCCGGCAAAGAGAAAACAATACATATGAAAGAACTTGCCCTAGAAATCGGATATGATGAAAAACATGTCCATCTGTTGGATGATGGTGACAGTGTTGAAATCATTTGATGCCTAAATAATCAATACCTGAGTTTTCTAATATTATCTTTTTAAAGGATCACATCATCTGAAACAAATAATGTCTTCAACTGATGAACAGACTACTGTCAAAGACAATGGACTTGAAATCTTGATAAAAGAGATTTATGCGAAAGGAAAAATCGTAGCATTAGATGCTGCAAAGTGCATCCCTGGCGCCAAGTATCTCATTGATAGGGAAAATTATACTACAGAAGAAAAAGTAACTGATGTTTTTGAAATCATCCTTCTGGCATCGATAACAAGTCTCCATGGACCAAGGAATGGAATTGACCAGATACTCCTAGGAATAAGTCTCACTTCAAGGTTCTATAAAGAAATAAGCAAAGACTTACATGAAGAATTCAAGATATGGTACAAGCATATTGAGACAAGGCTTGAACATAACCAAATGTTCAACAATATCAAAAATTATCTCATTGCTGCAGACAGAGTCGTACGGGATGGCTACTCCATCCCTCTTCTCCTTGCAGGCTGGGCACTTGCAGACATATTATTGATATCAAATATAAATTATGAAAAAGACAATCATCTCTTCCTTAACCTGTCCTCCTTCCAGCACTTCCTTGTGCCCTACGGAATTAGCAATATATTACTTAGGACAAGAGAAGAAGCACACCATGCACAAAACGATGAATATATACCTAGATTGAGATTCAATCCGATTTTCCACCTGACCCTGATGACTCTTGCAGTAGGAGGCTGGGAACTATATGAAAAAATAGCGCTTAATTTTGACATAACGCAAGACACTTATGGCGATATCATTGCAGGGACTTTGGGATGGACTGTACCTATGACCATGCCGCACATAAAAATAATCACAAAAGGAAAAGGATACCTGAGCCACTGGAAAAAAGAAGCTGAAAAAATGTACGTATCATTTCTGAATAAATTCTAGAAAGCAAAAAAGCCCAATCATCTTCTAAGGGTTAGGTATATTTCATAAATCAAAAAACGAGATATTTAGAAAAGAACTAAATTTTGCAACCTATTCGTATCTCAATGCATCTACCGGCCTTTGCCTTGATGCCTGCACTGCTGGAAGGTAGCCTGATATTGCCCCTACAAACAATGAGAATGCCAAGCAGCCGAGGATCAAGCTCAGAGGGAATACCGGCTGAAGCGATGAAAAACCTGCTGCTTTTGCTATGCTTCCACCAGTGGACGCAACCAGATAGCCAAAGAGGACGCCGATGATGCCTCCGCTAAGACCTAATATCCCTGATTCCAGAAGGAATATGTCCCTTATCTCTGAATTCCTAGCTCCGATGGCTTTCATTATGCCTATCTCTTTTGTCCTCTCTAATACTGCAGTATACATCGTATTCATGATATTCACTGATGCCACAATGACGGATATGAGCGCTATAAGTATCAACACTCCGTTTATCACGCCAATGACTGTCGTGAAGGTCTTGACTGCATCTGCAAATGTCTGAACCTCGAAATTCTCCTTCCCTTTTTCCTGACCGTTGAATTTCCTGAGCTTCTCTGATACCTTCTCTGCCAAGTCCTCTGGATTTTGAG
Organism: Candidatus Woesearchaeota archaeon; assembly: GCA_023701075.1. GTDB lineage: Archaea > Nanobdellota > Nanobdellia > Woesearchaeales > GW2011-AR15 > GW2011-AR15. Next base: position 9,735 of record JAMPXQ010000004.1, on the reverse strand, counting down.
TGCTTTCTGCTTTCGCTATCACTACTGTGAACCTATCCTTCATCTCAGGAAACAATGATTCAAACGCCTGGTCTGTCATGTATATGTTAGCATCATCTTCCGGATTCCCGACTTCTGTAAGAAAACCTACTATCTCAAAAGGGATTTCATTTATCATAAGCTTGTCGCCAAGCTTCAATGCCCTGGAAAATATCTTATCTTCAAACTGATAATTATAACCTACAGTTATCTTGCCTAGCTCCCCTTGCTTAAGGCTTCGCCCTTTCACAACATCTACACCAAAAGATTCCTGGACGAAATCGTTGTCTTTTGGATCCATCCCCATAACGTAATGATACTTGCGCTGACCCTTGAATTCCAAGGACGCGACTTTCATATACATCCCCACTGCCTGCTCTACTCCCTTCACTTTCTTCACTACATTCAGATCCTGTTTTGATATGGCAAATGTGTCATCCACCGACCCAGTGCCTTTTGCCTGCACAAACAATTTATCTGCGCCTGCCTCTTTTGCGACTTCATCTACATATCTCTGGATGCCTATCCCAAAACTTATGAGAGCAAATATAGACATTATGCCTATCAATATAGAGAGCACTGTCAAGAATGATCTTGTCTTCCGATGTATGATATTCGAGACTGCATATCCGATGAATTCTATCCTCATTTCCTGAGCGCCTCCACCGGTTGCATCTTGGAAGCATTGACTGCAGGAAGGACTCCAAACAATGTACCTAATATGAATGAGAATAATAACGACCCTATTATGAGATATGGACTAACAGATGCCTGGAGAAGGTTAAATCCTGCCTGCCTGCCTAAGAAAGCAAGCCCGTATGCCAGACCCATGCCTAACAGTGTCCCTATAATTCCTCCGACCAATCCCAAGAAACCTGATTCTATGAAGAACAACCTGAATATGGTTGAGTTCCTTGCACCTATCGCTTTCATTATGCCTATCTCTTTTGTCCTCTCTAATACTGCAGTATACATAGTATTCATTATACCAATCCCGCCGACAACCAAAGAAATTGTCGCAATGATATATACAAAAAGCTGGACTGCAAACAATGTATCATTCAATGCTTCAAGCGCTTTTTGTGGACTCTCTACCTGGAAGTCCTCTTCACCTAATTTCACATCCCGCTCTTTCCTTAAAAGCTTCTCAATATCCGCTTTCACTTTATCCATCTGCTGCTCATCTTTCACTTTCACTGCTATGACACTTGTCACTGTATCAATATTATACAAGTCCTTAAGCTCATTCTCATTCACAAAAACTACGCCGTCAAAGATGAAACTGCCTTTTTTTAGAAGTATGCCTGCAACCTCAAATTCCTTGCCGTTCAAGATTATCGTATCTCCCGTCGCAACCGCTCTTCCGAAAAAATCCTCAGTCGCGAACCTTGAACCGAGCACCACCCTGTTCTTGTCTGTGTCCCTAAGAAGCCTGCCGCTTTCTGCCTCTATATTCACCATCTTCTCAAAGACTTTCCTATCGTGGCCTTCAGGGACTGAAGCGACATAGCCTACATACTGCGTATCCTTGAATTCCAATATGCCTGATTTTATTATCCTTCCAAAGGCCGTATCCACGCCATTCAATTTCTCTATCTTGTCTATAAGCGTATCATCGAGCGGATTTGCTGCACCCTGACCAGGCGGACCGAAATTCACCCCTGATGCCTGGATGCTCAATATATCCGTACCTAAGAAACCGAACTGGGAAGTTATCGCTATCCTAAGCCCTTCCCCAAGACCTATCAAAGAAACGACTGCTGCTATGCCTATGAAGATGCCTATCATAGTGAGCCAGCTCCTAAGCCTCCTTTGGCTCAGGCTACGGAATGCAATCCAAAAGTCTTCTTTCATGTTTCACCAAATTAAAGATAGATAAAAAAAATCATTTCTTTGCTTTCTTCTTTCCCCTGAAGTAGAAGAAAAGCACTGCGCCTAAGACTATGACTATCAAGAACACCGGGCTGCCTGAACTTGTCTTTATCCCTAGCTTATTCGGGTCGACAATCTTCAATGGTAGATTATATTCTTCACTATAGAGATTATTATTTGCATCCCTGTATTCAACTTTCAAAGGCAATGTGACTGTATCCTCTTTCTTGCTTGCTCCATTCTTGAGGTAAAGGTTGAACTCTGCTGTCTCATAGTCATCGCTGTCTACATTTCCAATATATACTTCCGGAGAAGACAAGATCTGGAACTCTGCCCCTTCGCTTAGGATAACATCAAGGAATTTCACACCTGAAAAACCTTTATTGACAAATTTCACTACAACATTCCCTGTCTTCTTCCCGACATATAATTCAGACTGCTCGACAACAACTGATAAATCCGGCTTTGCCCCTACGACAAGACCAAGGACATCGTGCTTTGTATACTTGTTCTCAAGCTCATCATAATAGGTAATATCTACAGGAATCTTATACACTTTTGATTCTGCATCTGAATATGCTATTATTGTATATGAGAAAGTATATTCATCCTGGCTTGACAATAGATCAATCTTCTGCTCGGATGCGCTTCCTAGAGGAGCGAACGGCAGTATATTATATGCAAGGATTGAATCTGATGCTGTCTTGGCTGTTGCACCGCTCAGCAACCCTGCGTATGTCAAATCCAGCTTCAGCGCAACGTCTCTCATAGGAGAATCTGCCATGTTCTTCAACCTGACATTCAATATCGCCTTCTCTCCTGGCTTTATCTTCTCAGGTGTTGTACTCACTGAGACTATAGCAACGTTTGCATCCACTGTCTCAACATTCAGGTCAAACTCCCTTGATATCCATCCTGTAGCTGAATGCTTATAGGACAATTTCACAGGATTTGCACCTTCTATCGCATCTTCTGCAACCCTCAACTTGAATTTGACAATGACTGAATTGTCTTCACCCAGGTTAGGCAGATCACCTATAACCCTTAGAGGATCCTCTGTCTCTGCCAGCGCAAAAGGATAGCTTGGTTCCAGAAGGAGTTCAAGACCTCTTGCATCCTGCATCTCATTATTCGTTATCTTGAACCTCACATCAACATAGCTTCCAGGAGACACCGGGTCCGGGTCCTGATTTAGCAAAGTGACATCGATATAAGGATTATCAAGCTCCAATGCCTGTGACATCACGCTGAACACTACCAATAATAAAAGTAAGATATGCTTTTTCATTCATTTCACCTTCTCGACTTGTTTTCCATCCCTGATATAAACGACACGCTGCGCCTGCCTTGCGACATTATCATCATGCGTCACAAGGACAATCGTCTTCCCTTCTTTCTGCAGCTTCTTCAAAAAATCCATCACTGAAAGCCCAGTCTTGGAATCCAGGTTCCCTGTAGGCTCATCCCCCAAAATGACGTCCGGATCTACTGACAAAGACCTGGCTATAGCTACTCTCTGCTGCTGGCCTCCTGAAAGCTCCTTTGGCTTATGGTCCATCCTCTCACCCAAATCCACCAGTTCCAATAATTTTTTTGCCCTTAGAAACCTCTCCCGCTCATCTATGCCTTGGAACATCATAGGGAGCATGACATTCTCCATTGCCGTAAGCGTATTTATCAGATTGAACTGCTGGAAGATGAAACCTATCTTACGTCCCCTAATCTGCGCGAGATCCGATTCTGATAGCTTTGCTATGTCATGGTTATCCAAATAGACATGCCCTTTTGATGGTATATCAAGACAGCCAATCAGGTTCATCGCTGTGCTTTTCCCAGAGCCCGACGGGCCTTGGATAGCCAAGAACTCCCCTTCTTTCACTTCAAGATTGAGACCCTGAAGCGCATGGACCTCTATATCTCCCATCTCATAAGTCTTCCATACATCAACCAACCGGATTATAGGCTTCATATATCATCTACCATCTTCATGAATTTCCCAAGTATCTTCTCAAATTTTATTATCTGGTCGTAATAAGCCTTCACTATCTTAAATCTTTTCCTTTCCAACTGAGTCATCTTCTTGTCTTCATATTTCTTTATCATTGCAGGTATCTTCTCTTTAGCCGGCTTAATCTCCTTTTCAAACGCTACATTTATCTTGAATTTCATCATCTCAATGAAATCCTTCTCTGCAAAATAATATACCTTCTTAGTACCCGGCCTCTTTATCCTCTTCACCAGGCCCATGCTCTCCATTATCCTCATCTTGTTGCAGATAGAAGGCAAGCTATAACCTGTCCTACCCACAAGCTCATCCAGCGATATCTCTTCCGGCTCCAAGAATATGATAGAGAAAAGCTTTGCGCTAAGCGGCTCAAACCCCATCTCCTGCATCACATTAACTGTGAACTCCGTGAATTCCTTCTCCAGACTATCCATTTTATCATTTACAATATTTATCAAATTGTAAAAATTGTAAATCATTTAAATATATATGCTTTGAGGACATTGTCTAGTTCATCATTAATTCTTTTAGTTTAGCATTTTGCATCCATTGATTGCAGTCGCAAGCTACGCTTGCTCGTCAGACAGCCCGTAGGGCGCAAAGATAATATCGACTTCATCGATATTATCAAGCATAAAATTTCATGGAAATCTTATACAACCCCAGTCCGACCTGCATCAATGCAAAATGCATAATCTGTTCTATTAATTAGACAATGTCGCTTTGATCATGCAAAACTAAAATCCATGCCATGCATATCAATCAAAACCAACAACAAAGAAAACAGAAATCACTTGATCTTTATCATGTCGCCAATAGTCACTTCATCTGTCTTGGCCCTCATGCGCTGAGGCGCTATCTCCTTCTCTTCAATCAAGACAATATTCAATTGCCTCTCAAGCTTCCTCGCAAGCTCAATAGGTGGAACATATGTCCCTGATTCCATCTGATGGATCAATGACTCTTTCTCTGCCAGGAATTTTGCGAATTCCTGCTGCCTAAGCCCCATCTTCTCCCTTTTATCCTTAATCAATTTGGCAAAATCATCCTTTATTAGGATGACTGTCTCTTTCTCAGACTTCTGCTCGACTTTCCTGGACCTTGAAGCTGATCCTGCAAAAACAGGTTTTTTGAGCACTTTCCCATAAGAGATGCATTTCTTACATACCTTGAGCTCAACGCCCTCTACTAAAGCGACTACCAGCGTATCTTCTGTCCCGCACATTTCGCAATTCATGTTTTCCCCCTTATGAACTTCAATAAATTAAAGATCTCCTGACCCTGATATATTGTGTTTTTTTCAAGCAATTTAAAGCTATGCATTTTTGCATTCTCCTCTAGGAGATCATATTCCTTTGCCAGGACCAGGACAACGCCATTCTTCTTCAAGATATAATCTGCCTGATAAAAAAGCTCCTTATAGACTTTCTTCAAAATGCCCTGATCCCTATCTTTTCCGCTCCTTGGAGGATCGGTCAATATTATATCAACTGTCTTCTTCTCAAACTTCGTATCAAGCCACTCTATCTCTACCTTGCTCAGATTGATTGACTTATCTATCCCTGCAAGCTTTGCATTCTTCTGCGCTGACTGGAAATGCCGAAACTGGCAGTCGTACCCATACAAATTGGTCTTAATGTCCTTTATCTTTGCGTCCTCTCTCTTGAAGAAATCAGGCTTGAACTCTTCAAAATCTGTAAATGCCAGCTTGCTCTTGTTATAGAACTGCACCGGATAATTCAGTAATGAAAGAGCTGCTTCAATTAAGATTATACCTGAACCCATGAACGGATCCACTATCACTTTCTTCTCGCTCAGATCGATGCTTTTTGCAGCTGCATATCCTGTGACTCCTTTAAGCGCTTCAGGATGATTGAAAACCTTATACTGCCTCTTTGAGAGGTCAAAGCCTGAAAAATCTATCCCAAGATATCCCTTATCCTCATTTATGAAGACATAATATATCAGCTTTGGACTATCGTAATCCACCTTGATATCCACTTTTGACTTCCTATACTCATCTGCAATCTTCTTTGTTATCTCTGATGCGATATCGACACTCCTAAAATCATGATCACCTAGCCTAAGGCATTCTACCATGAAACTTGTTGCTTTCCAAGTCTTGACTTCTATCTTCTCAAGCGCCTTCTCCATATCCTGAAAGACTGGAAACTCTGACAACAGCAATATAACACGATTGATGGACTGGCCCCTGTAGCAGACCCTTGCGATGCCTTCAAAATCAGAATCAAATAACACTACGTTATCCCTGATCTCAGCCTTACATTTATTCAATGATATAATCTCATCTGATGCGAATGATTCAAGGCCTTTGTTTGTTATTGCCAGTCCTTTATACATAAATTGAAGGAAATCAGCAGGGTTTTTAAGAGTATCTCATAAACTGATACGATGATACTGCACATATATAGAAATAGATAAATAGCCAATGAGAGATTATCCGACTATCTTTGCTGCATCTGCAACCTTATCCCCTTCATCCAGCTTCATAAGCCTAACTCCCTGCGTGTTCCTACCTATGACCGAGATAAACTTGCTGCTTGTCCTGATGACCTGGCCGCCTACTGATATCAGCATGAGTTCGTCTTCATCACTCACTTCCCTTATGACAACGACTCCGCCGTTCCTGTCTGTCGTCTTTATGTTGATGACGCCGCTTCCTCCCCTGTTAATCAACCTATAGTCTGATACTGGTGTCCTCTTCCCATAACCATTCTCTGTAATTGTAAGCAATGTCTTTGTCTCATCTGCAACAACCATGCCTACGACTTCATCATTCCTTAGCCTAATGCCCCTAACACCTAATGAGTGCCTGCTTACTGGCCTTACATCTGTCTCATTGAACCTAACTGCATTCCCTTTCTTTGTCGCCAGGATCAACTGCTTCACACCATCTGTCAAGATGACATCGACTACATCATCCCCTTCATTGAGGTTGATTGCCCATATGCCACCCTGCCTTGGCTTGGAATATTCCATGACACTTGTCTTCTTCACCAGGCCCTGCTTTGTCGCAAAGACCAAGAAATGATTGGCATCATAATCCTTGATAGGTATCAAGGCTGACACTTTCTCATCTGTCTCACAGCCTACTAAATTTATTATGGCCTTCCCTTTTGAGTATCTTGATTCATCCGGAATCTTATAGACCTTTGTCCAATACACTTTCCCTTTGTTCGTAAACACCAACAGATCCGCATGGGTGTTTGCGATGAATATCTGCTCTAAGAAATCCTCTTCCTTTATTTCGGCACCCCTAACCCCTTTTCCGCCCCTCATCTGCTGCTTGTATTCATCAAGAGCCATCCTCTTGATGTAACCTGAATGGCTGATTGTCACACAGACATCCTCTTCTGGAATCAGATCCATTATCTCAATATCTTCATCGCTTTCCTGCAACTGCGTCCTTCGCTCATCCCCATATTTCTCAATCAGCTCTTCTTGCTCTGCAACAATTATCTTCAATACCTTGTTCCTGTCTGCAAGGATGGATTCAAGCTCAATTATAAGGTTCATGAGCTCAACATGCTCATCCCTAATCTTCTGCTGCTCAAGCGCCGCTAGCCTCTGCAGCCTCATATCCAGTATCGCTTTTGCCTGCTCAAGGCTCAACTTATAATCTGTAGTGAGCATGTCCCTTGCATCTTCTGCGCTCTTTGATGCTTTTATCTTTGCAATCACATTATCAATGTCATCAAGCGCTATTATCAAACCCTCTAAGATATGCGCACGCTCTTTCGCTTTCTTTAGCTCGAATATCGTCTTTCTTGTAATTATATCTACCCTATGCTCGATATGATGGTGAATCAAAGATTTGAGATTCAAAGTCTTAGGAAGGTTATTCACTAGTGCGAGGAACCTGACACCATAAGAAGACTGAAGCCTGCTATGCTTGAGCAGCTGATTTAGCACAATCTCATGATTGCTGTCCTTCTTCAAGGTTATGACTATCCTCATGCCTTCCCTGTCTGATTCATCCCTAAGCTCTGCAATCTCACTGACAACCTTTGTCTTTGCGAGCTCTGCAATCTCTTCTATCAGCATGGACTTATTCAGCATATAAGGTATCTCTTTCACTATCAGAGAAACACGGCCTTTTGATTCTTCAATCTCTATCTTGGCTTTCAATTTCAGCATGCCTTTTCCGGTAGCGTACGCCTGCTTCATTCCGCTCGTGCCTACCAAAATCCCGCCTGTAGGGAAATCAGGGCCTTTTATCACTTCACATAATTCGTTAATTGTAATTTCCGGATTCTCAATCGCCATTATCGTAGCCCTGCAGATCTCTTTCAGATTATGCGGCGGGACATTTGTCGCCATGCCTACTGCTATACCTGATGATCCATTGACCAATAGATTAGGTATCTTGCTTGGCAGAATCTTCGGCTCCTGGAGAGATCCATCGAAATTATCCTGGAAATCCACTGTCTCTTTCTCAAGGTCAGCCAGCAGCTCTGAAGAAACTTTTTCAAGCCTTGCTTCTGTGTACCTCATGGCTGCTGCACTATCGCCATCTACGCTTCCGAAATTGCCCTGGCCTTCTATAAGCGGATACCTAAGCGACCAAGGTTGGGCAAGCCTTACCAGTGCATTATATACTGAAGAATCACCATGAGGATGCCACTTACCTAAACAGTCTCCTACAATCCTTGCGCATTTCTTGTATGGCTTCCCATGCTCAAGACCCAATTCAAGCATTGTAAAAAGGACTCTCCTATGGACCGGCTTCAGACCGTCCCTCACATCCGGGAGCGCTCTTGAGACTATGACCGACATAGCATAATCTAGAAAATCTGTCTTAAGTTCGTCCTCTATAACTGCAGGAATTATCCTATTCTCATCCATCAAAAATCACGCTATCTTATCCTCTATAATTTTAAAAATAAGGCTATTTAAAAACCTTTCCCAACAGATTTAAAAGGGGTGGTCCAATAGTGAAAAAAACTCATTTGAAGAAGCCATCATATGCTTCATTTATCATCTTTATTGACCAACCGACACCCAGCAGATTCACCTTTATCTCATCATCTTTCATCCCTGCTTCCCTTGCTTTTTTTATATATTCCAGGATTGGTGCCAAATCTGCCTTTATGCTGACTGAATTCATGCCAATATCAACCATCCCTTTTTCCCAACCTGAATCAATGAGCGTTTTCCTTATGGCTTCTTCCTCAACCCCATCTTTCCTGCACTCCTCAATGTATTTGTATAGGCTACTTAGATCAACTTCCTTATGGACACTTTTTGCATACACTGCAAACCCAACACCAGAAAATATGACTAATACAACTATACCAACAATCAGATATCTTAAGACTACTGAGAAAGAGAATTCAGCCTTTGTCTTTGGAACTTCGCGTTCCGGTGCCAGGATATCTTTCTTATCTGATGCAACCGCCCCTGTAACATCCGACTGCCCTCCTGCATCAGGCTCTGCTTCCTCAACTATCTTTTTCACTCCGGCTATGCCAAACAAGCTCAATCCTGGAGAATTTGACCTGAAATATGTGTACGTTGAATCAGAAGATACTTTCTGGGTATCCAATATGTCCCACTTGTCAGTATAGCGATATAAAGAGACTGATTCTATGTCTGCCAACCATCCATTCTCCACCCTGAAGAGAATTACTGCTGAGCCTATGTCCTGCGAAGAGATGCCTGATTCCCCGATCTTTATGTATTGATAATGATTATCGAGCTTTGGTGTTGAATTTGATAATGCTACTGCAGACACAGTCAGAGTCACTGTCCTATTCACATCCCTTGCCAGCATGATAGATAATCTTGTGAAAGCTATGGATAATGCACTTATCTCCATG
>JAMPXQ010000110.1 GCA_023701075.1 Candidatus Woesearchaeota archaeon | reverse complement strand
GGCCACCAGTGCATCTCATATTCAGGGCAGTGCCTGATATCTTCACTTATAGGCAAGAGGAGCGGGAATAGGGGGGTTTGTGCAAGCAGCTGCAGAAAAAGATACAATGGCTCATACCTGATATCACCTAAAGACCTGATGCTCGCAGAAAAGATTGATGAACTGCGAAAGATTGGGATAGATTCTGTCAAGATCGAAGGAAGGATGAAAAGCCCGGAATATGTGGCGATCACGACAAAGACATACAGAAAGCAGATAGATTCAGCAGATAAGATGCAGCGCCTGAGCGAAAGACAGCTGTCTCTCCTCAAGATGGGATTCAATAGAGACTTCACACCTGGTTTTTTTTCAGGTGAAAAAAGCATTGTCGGAAAAGACATGCCGATGAATAGGGGAATACTTCTTGGGACTGTGTATGATAAAGTGCTGAGGCTGCAATCTGATCTGAAAATCGGTGATGGGATAGGTTTCTTCAACCCAAGGCAGAGCAAGAAGCTTCAAGGCTTTGTGCTGAGGAAGATGTATAAAGACGGGAAAGAGACAGATTCCGCTAGAAAAGGGGATATTGTTTCAATACCAAGCAAGCACTTTACCAATGGTACAAATGTCTATATGACCTCAAAGGACCTTGAAAAAGAGCTAAGTGAATCAATGAGGTTCAAGCATATAGGCATTGATATCTATCAAGAAACAGGATTCCTTGTCTTTAAGGCAGATGATGCTATAATCAAATCGGATATCGTCCTTCAGGAAGCTAAGCAGCATCCGCTCGACATTGAGCAGGCGAAAGAGGTGCTGATGAGATCAAGAGAGATCGGCGTGATCTGGGACATCAGGAAATTTGAAGTGCCAAATAACCTTTTCATGCCTATAAGCAAATTAGGGAATATGAGAAAAGAGCTTGAAGAGCACCTGCTGGATAGACATACTGTCAAGAGACAGTCATGCTATGAAGGGCTGCCGGATATAGCTGAAAAAAGATTTGAGTTCAGTCCAAGGCTTATCGTCAAAGTATATGATGCTGACCAAGTGGCTGAAGCAGAAGACGCTGGAGCATATGCGATTCATTTCGACGCATTCAGTGAAGATGTGATAAAAGCAAGAAAGCTATGCAAGAAAGCAAGATTCTTCCTTGATACGCCAGTCATCCTTACTGATTCAGACATAAAGAAAGTGGAAGAGATAATAAGAAAGGTCAATCCCGATGGTCTCGTGATAGGAAATTGGGGGCTTTTGGATATTGAGTTCAAAGGCGAGAAGCATGGTAAATACTCACTTAATGTATTCAATGATATAAGCGTAGAAGAGCTTAGGAAAAGAAGCATTACCCCAACAGTCTCTGTGGAACTGAATGCAAAACAGGTGATGAAGTTCAAGAACAAGGAATTCATCTATTATGCTGATGGGAACATCCCTGTGATGCACTTCAAAGGGGTCTATGACGGAAAAATCTTGAAAGATGAACTAGGCTATGAATTCCCTCTTAGGATAGTCAACAATAACACGGAGATGCTCTATTCAAGGCCGATTGCCGTGCTTGAGCATGCAAAAGAACTGGCTGACGCAGGGATAAGATATTTCTTGCTGGATCTGACAAGTGATGTCGGCAGGATAACAAGAGCATATCATTCTATCCTTGCCGGTGAAAAGAAAGACGTCTCGCATTTGAAAGAAGGCACGACCCTAGGCAATTATAACAAGGGCGTCGCATGAATAATTTAAGGCTAGGTATACGAATTATCTCTTTGTCATATGCCGCTTCTAAAAGTTAAACTGCGCTTTTGATCTTGATATAGATAAAGAAAGATCAAGAAAAATTATTCAATAAAACTTATTATTTATTAGTAGTAACAAAAAGATAGATTTAAATAATACCTGTAATCAGGAGTTAGAATGACAAAGATTCACAGTCTAGTCACTGCTGCATTGAATGTTTCAGATTATCGGGATGCAATGCGAATTCTGAATGCTTATGATGATGAAAGGACCGCGTCTTTTTGGATTGGAGCAGCTAAAATTGCACTGAAATGGTATGATAATCCTAACGCATTGGATTTCTATAGTGAAGCGGCAAAGCATGATGCTACATTGGCTGAGAGGGCAGAAGCACTTAGTGTTGGAAGCATAGCTTATCATAGGTCAAATTGCAAAGAAAGCAGGGAAAAAGTCCAGGATTTGACAAGGCAGCTTTTATTTGGCCAAGATAAAGGGTTTGATGCAGCAGCTGAAGAATACAAAGGAGAAACATTATTCATAAGAGCGATGACGCACAGAAATTCAGGACATTATATTGACGCAGTAGTTGATCTATTGCATCTGGGGCAGAAGATCTACATGGAAGAACAAGGAAACAAGATAATTACCACTCCTGCTGAGATAGCTATCCATTCAAGCTTGATGCAGATCTTGATGCTCAATCAGGATGTATATCTGAAAGTGGATGGGTTTAAGGAAGGGACATTTGGAGAACTGATGAAAGATTATGGCAGAAGGATAACTATATCTTCGGATACTCCAAGGCTTGGCTCTGAGATTATAGGGACTGGGATCCTCAATGGATATGCAAAAGCAAATGGCTTGGCATTTGATCCTGCATTGATCCGATGATGCTATTTGGCAAGAACTGTCATTTGAAATTCGGATAAGGATACAATCTTTAAATATAACACAAATGTTACGAAAAATATCCATGCTAAAAAACAAGATAGTTGCACTAGGCAATCCTTTTCTTGATGTGACTGCGCCCTATGATGTTGTAAGAGAGCTGCTAGGTGACATAGACCCTTATGAATACTTTGGTGCAACTAAAGGGAGCAGCGATGTCTCAGAGAAGATCTGGGATTTTTTCATGAAGACAAAGATTGAAAGAGAGTATCCTATGTCTCCTGGCTGCACCTCTGCCAATGCATCTTACCTGATTGCGAATCTGAATGAGATAGAAGAGAAAGATTCAGAAGTCGTCTATATAGGTGCGATGCATGATGGACATGTCCTGGGATATAGGTTCATACATGGGACAAGGGATGATGGATTCCCAAAAGGTGTGACACCGCTATTCATCAATGATACAGATCAAGGTCCGACATGCGCGCTGGTGATAATTGACAATGGTGAGAGGACATTCATAAAGACGCCGCCAGTAGATATATCGATTGCAGATTTGACAAAAGAATACTGGTTCAGGGAGAGGACTATACGAAGGGCGCCCATAGATGAGATAAGAGAAGCCCGAATTCTATTGCTAAATGGTTATGATGTCATGAGCAAGCAGGATTCTTCTAAATTTGCTATCAAAGAGGCGAATAAAGCTGGCGGTTTTGTTGTATTGGATGTCGCTAATTATGGATTGTTCAGCCGATCAATGCTGGATTTTTGTGATGAAGGATTAAGATATGAGATGGTAGTTGCATCTGGTAAGATTGATTCTGCTGATATTGGAAAATTTTTTAGGAAAGGAACTGAAATATTCATAAACACACTTGGAGAAGAAGGTTCAGTGATATATACAAGACAATTAGATCCGATTGGCATCCCAATGGTCAGGTCGATAAGGCCGTTCAAGAACCAGAACGGAGCTGGAGACGCATATATCGGGAAATTCTTGCATTCATTGATGCCATATCTTAGGGATGATGGATTAGATGATCTGCTGCATGACTCTTCAATGCTTCACCAGATGGGCTTGAGCGCAAGCTTTTGGGCTGGCCAGGTATGCGGATACGAAGCTGCAAGGATACCTATGCCTGAGATTGCTGAGAACTATGTTGCTTCACAGACATATAAATGAACAATCGGTTGATGTTTAAACATAAATTATTTATTCTGATGCAATTGCAGATAGGTAATGAAACTTAAACTGGATTTTTTGAATCAGACAGATAAATATGCTCCGCTCATCCTAAGAGTTAGTCTTGCTTTCGTGTTCCTGTATTTTGGAATCAGGCAATTGATGATGCCTCAGGATTTCATATACTGGCTGCCTAAAGAGGCTGAGATGATCCCAATACAGCCGGAAATGCTGATAACACTCAACGGCATATTTGAAGTGATTTTTGGAAGCATGCTAATAATTGGCCTGTTTCGCAGAATTTCATCATTCCTGCTTGGTATGCATCTATTGGCTATCACTGCTACGATAGGTTTTACAGAGATAGGTGTCAGGGATTTTGGGCTTGCCATGGCAACAATTGTCATAGCTATGATAAAAGAGGACAGATATAGTCTGGATTATAGATTAAGAAAGTGACTTTGCGCATCCTATTAGGCCAAGAAGGAATATGATGAATATTGAATAGAGCAGGACTCTTCTTATCTTCTCAGATTTTCCCTTTATCTCAAGGCTCATCCATGAAAAGAATGTTGCCAGGAACAAGATATCCAGCATCATCTTGAAATATATGAACTTTGTAAGGATATTTGAAAAGAGCATATTGAATGCTGTGCCTGTCAGGAAAATTCCGAATGCAAACGGAAAAAAGATGACTAAAGCTGGACTAAGGGCACCTTCTCTGCTGAATATGCCTACAGTGAGTGAACTTACAGCCCAAAAAAGCAATGCAAGTTTTGCCCATGTAGGAACTTTTTTCTTATCAAAGATAAGCCCTATCATTGCAGCATAGAAAAAATATATGACGCAGGCAGCTGCCCAATCTATCACCATGAATACATTGTCTAAAAGACTGTATG
>JAMPXQ010000003.1 GCA_023701075.1 Candidatus Woesearchaeota archaeon | reverse complement strand
GATCCTAAACAATTATGAAGAGATAAAAAAGCTTGAGCAGGACAACAAGAAGCTCAAAGCCATGATTCTAAAGGCGCAAGACAGCGCCGTATTAAAGAACAAGATCAATGACCTGATACATCTCCTTGATGAGAAAGACCTGCAATTCACAAGACTGCAGGAGAAGATCAGGATAGATTATGGCAAGGTAATAAGCATCCTTACAAAAAAACTTGATTATGAACGTGAAAAAAATAAGAGGATGCCTTTTTTTGAGAACCAGATAGAAGCGCTGAAAAAAGAGAACAAAGCTCTTCGGATGCAGGAACTAAGAACACAGTTCCTCCTAAAGAAGAGCTTCCAAAAAAAGCTCCTTGAAGTGAACAATAACTATAAGATACACACTGAAAAGCATAGGCTGACCATAAAGGAATTTGAAGAGCTAAAACTCGAGAACAAGAAAAATATCGAGATTGAAAAACAGAGAAATCTTGCCATCATTGCAAGGAACAAGAACCTAAATGAGATGGTCATGAAGGCTGAAGAGGACAATAAGAGATTAAGAGAACTGACCATCCAACAGAGCAGAAAGATCGAGGACATGCATAAGTTCACTCTCGCAAACAAGAATGTACTAAACCAGAAGATCTCTGAAATAAAGCAGGAAGCTGAGAACAAAGTCAAGAAGATCGCAAAAGAGTTCCTTGATAGAGAGATCGAATATAAGACCAGGATAGAGTCACTGAATAAGGACCTTGGAAGATATTTGCATGAACTAAAAGAAGTGAAAGAGAAGTATTATCAAAGAGAGCTTGAACTAAAAGAGAAATTCAGGAACATCTTAGGAAACGAACTCCGATAATCACCTAATCCTATTTATTACCCATGTCAATAGGACAATCTATAGAAAAAGACCTATGAGAAGACTAAATAAAAACCATAAAAGATTAGAAAAAAACTAAATGCTCTTCTTCACAAGAAGCTCCTGGTCGAAATACTGCTTGTAGTCATATGTCAGTATCACGTTAAGTGTATCTTCATAGTCTGTCTTGACACCTGTGTTTTGGACACACTGGATGACCCTCTCGCCGTTATTCAGCAGGATATCTCCTTCTGTACCTGTACCATCAATAAGACCATTGCATGTAAGATCCTCGTCTGTCTCTATCTTGAAATGGATCTTGTTCTCAGCCACTCTTCCTGCCGGGCATTTCGAAGAAGGCAGATAATACCTTCCAGTCCCTTGGTGCTTTATCGTGAAGAGATACCTTATCTTATCTGAACCGCTCGGCTGCTCTGAGAATGCTGTCACCTGTATCGGGCCGCCTGAATTGAACATGACTTTCTCTCCGGTTATCTGGCATACTGCATCCTTATCTACAGAAAGGACATCTTCCCTCACACAATAGAACGCGACTGCCTGTGTCTGGTATTTATAGCAGACATCTGCCCTCACCTGAAGCTTCTGGTTTCCCGGAAGCGCACTTTGGTATGTCAATCCTGAAAATGTCACAAAGACATCCGGTGAATCTATGATATTGCCTTCAAAATCTTTCTTTGTGGCGGGAATATCCTCATTTATGCCGTCCTTGACAAAATCTGATTCTGTCTTGCCGAAATCCAATGGATTTAAACCAGTCAATTTTACAACCACGTCTTCACTACTGATATCTGCTTCTCCGACATTCTTCAATTTTACTTCAACATCAAATGTCCACTGCTTGTTATCAAAAATCTCTTCCGGCGGCGCACCTTCTGCATATTGGATGTTAAGCCCTGTTGTCCCTCCTATGAAGGTATTGACCTTATCTCCATTCTTCCCATTCTCTCCTGACTCACAGCCTTCCTGACCCAATGTCAAAACAGCCACCATAACCAACATGATAATAATCTGGATTTTCTTCATTAGCTACCACCTACTCCTTAAACTGGATAATAAGATTATAAAACTTTCTATCTATTCATATTCACTATAGATATCTGCTTTGACATCGACTGCCGATAATTATAATCAAGCTCAATATTCAGGACTCCTGTGAAATATGATCCGGAGATCGGCCTTTCACATGAAACAAACCCCTTTCCATTGATCAATCTTACCTGCCTGGAAGGCTTGCAGCTGCTTGTGAAATCCACCCCTGAAAGATATACCTTACTTAGCTGAACCATATTGATGTCCTGGACACCTAATGAGGTATAACAGTTATCAAGGCCTTTTGAAGGCAGATATGGCATATCCCCCTTGTTCTTTCCGCTGTTCTGGAAATGAATCTCAAAATAAGCTGTGTCACTTGTTGTCCTTAACTTCACATCTGAAACTGAAACCGGCGCTCCCTGAGTAGAACCAAGGTTCCTGACTTCAAAATCGCATTTGCCTGCCACTGCACTATCATACTTATCCGGATCGACACATACTTCAGGAGTCGCAACTGTCCTATATTTATAACACGAAGTGACTGTCAAATCCTGCTTAAAGGAATCTATCCTTGGCAGCTGATTGGTATTTACTCTTGTAGTCCACTTTGCGAACGAGCTCTGGCTTCCCTGAGAATTATATTGCGACCTTCCTTCCAATAACTCTCCTGTCTTTTGCGCCATCACTTCCCTTCCAAAGAGTATTGTCTTATCATATCCTGTCAGATAGAATATTGCACCGCCAGGAGGGATATTCTCAGCACCTTTATTTGAAAACTCAGCCATCACACTTATCTCTTGAGTACTCAAGACCTCACTTGGAGGATTATCCGAAACAAATGACATCTTGAGACCGTCGCTTCCAGAACGCCACTTCTGCTCTGAACTTGAAGAGCTTCCACTTCCTGTGCAGGAGACGATAAATATCAAGAGTAAAAATAGCAATATCCTTTTCATTTCAATACCTCTGTATCTTCTTAATCTTCAGCTGCTTAGATGCAGTGTCCTTATAGCCATATGCAAATTCAACTTTCAATGGTGTCAGGTATGTCGGGATGTTCCTCCCGATTGAATTCCCTTTAAAGGTACATGTCATGAAATCCTCATTCTTTATCAACATCAAATCCTTAGGAAGACATTCAAAATCATTCAGATTATAGCTTGAAAACTCAAGCTGCGTCAATTTCATAGAATTATATGATTCGTAGCCTAATGGGGAGCTGCTGCAAACCTGAGCATATTTCCCCGGAGTTATGACTGTACCTGAACCGACATTCCTAAAAAAGATCTTGAACTGCGGCTTTATGACATTGTTATCAACAAGCATCCTTGTCTCTATCCTATCTATTATCAACGGACCTCCCTGCCCACTGCTAAGACTTATTGAACTTATCTCACTGCAGACCTTGTCGTTCAATTTGATATTATGCGGATCTGTATCAATGCAGACATCAGCCACTGCTATCCCATAATAATCATAACAGAAAGAAGTCAATATCGTCGTATCGTGATATTCACTGAAATCATCCAACTGCCCTACTTTTATAGGTATCTCCTCTACATGAAAATCATCATAATCTGTGAATGAACTCTTCCCTTCCAAAATCTTCCCTTTCTGTGAAAGGACGTTAGAGAACATGGTCTCATAGATGTAACCCCCTCTAGAAAAGCCCATAAATTCTTTCTCCAGGCTCACCACAAATTTTGCGTTCTTGACCTCATATGCCCCTTTGTTATCAAACTTGACAGCCAATGAAAGCGTCTCCCCTTCAAAAACCTCTTCAGGCATGTTACCATAAAAGCTTGTCAAGACACCTTGTGTGCCCTTATAGATCTCTTTATTCAGATTCGTCTTCTTGCCGCTTCCTGTACACCCGGCAATAAAGAGCAAGGACACCAATAATATCACCAGACTTATTTTTTTGGACATTTTGTTTTATCTGCAGTTATAGATGCTGATGCATACTTTGAATCATACTCATCACACATTGTCGTAGTCGAGACCCAATAATACCGATTTGATGAACCACTGACCCTAACCTCACAGCATTCATCATAACACTTATCTATAGAAACCTCTGTGCCTTTGCTTGAACATTCTTCCTTGCTTATTACTGAAGATACGCTCCCTACATTACAACATACTGTGTCTGAAGCTATCAACTGATTATCAATAGAATCATGCAGCTTATCCACTTCAAAACTAACCCTCTCATCAACCTCATATGTGTAGTCTACATCCGCCCTAAGATACCTTCTTGTCACCTCTACATTCGGATCCAGGCTGTTCTTGTTCACCTTCATCAGGCAATTCACAGTGACTTCATCTTTTATCTCAAGAAGCGGAGCTGTCGTCTCATAAACCCTTATCCTGCCAACATCAGCATGATACAAAATCCCCGGTTTTGTTGGAAGACTGCAGCTATTATCTACAAATTCAAAGGTATCAGGCAGGATGAATGATATCTTATTTATGCTCTTTAGCTTCCCGCCCTTTGTCCATTCGTTCTTTATCTTGACACCAAACCTATAAAGTATATTATTAGCATCCCCTATATCCCATGGCATCCCGTTTGTGCCTATCTCAACTGCCACCGGCCCGGTAGTATAGATAGACTCCGGATTCGTATCTGTTATATCAACCGACCTTAAGATATCTTCAGGGCTTGTGGAAAGACCCTGCCTTTTCAATGCTATGAGCTCTTCTGTGTACCTTGTCCTGTCCATAAGATAGACTAGCTGTCTTGACGATGTCGTAAAATCAAATTCAGCGATGAACTTCGCATCATAATCCCCTTCCAACAACCCATCGAACCTGCAAGATAGAGGCCTATCAACACCACTATATACTGGGAAAGAAAATAAAGTAGAGCCTTCATTGACTATCCCTTCTTTTATGGTCTCATCCTCAAGTTCAGTCGTGCATTTTACGTTGACTGCATCTATCGGCTTCTCTAGAGTCCTCGCTTCAAGGACCGCCCAAAGAAGGACAGGAACATCTTCAAAGAAGAACATGTCGCCTTTTTCTATCTCTTTTAGGAAGACTCCCTGTGGATTTGTTGATTCCTCTTGCCTACCTCTGGTCTCATAATAAGATGAATTAAATGGTGCCATGATAGATTTACGAATGTCTAACCCTATTGCTTTTAAATTAGCCCAACCTGATGAAAATACACTAAAAAAAGCATCTCTCGCATCTTTTGCATTACCTTCTGCATTATTTAAGGTAATAAATCCTTTAACAAAGGTAAATAATATTAGAATCACGTAAAGACTTAATAATATCTGCAGTATTGTTTTAAGAGCACCTTCTGAATTTGAAGTATAATACGCAACACTGTAAATTAGCCAGATGGGTGTTACAGATGGATTAAGAATGTCAATAAAAGATAAAGGCGCAACTGCATATGCAATGCTCCTAAAGATAAAATCAAAGATATAGACTACGATTAAAAGGTTTAATTTACTTTCAGTGTCTAAACCTGTCAATGACATGACTATTAAAATAGGGATAAAAATATGTGCAAATGTTTTTTGACCACCAAAAGATATTATTCCTACTATTAAAACTGCCAGAATTATTATTTTAGGAATATCTTTTTTTTCAATTTTAAACATAAACCAAACGAAAATACACCATATGATTGCTAAAACTAAAGCAAGTATGGTTGTACCAGAAATTCTCAAAAAATCAAATAATGATCCTCTTGCACCAGAGATAACTAAATTACTAAATGAAAATGGACTAAGAAAAAGATCAATTATCCATAACATAAGTGCATATAGCACAGCAATAAATCCAGAATCTTTGCGAGAGTTCAGATAATTTGCAATATCATTTAGAGCCATTGATTAAAACACTAGTTTGTGTGTATATAAATCTTACTCTGCCTTTATGACCTTGAGCTCCAGAACATCCATCTTGTCCTGCTTTGGCCTTATCTCAACTGCATTATTGCCTCTCCTTACAAAGCCGTTGACGTTCCTGCTATATTTCGCCTCATAGGTATTTATATCCACAAAATAGTCGTTCACTAAAAGTATGCCTTTCTTCTGGTCTTCGCTGTTTGGGAAGAGCAAAGTCACGTTTACATCTATCTGGTTCTTTGAGAGGAGCGCAAAATCATCATCATTTATCGTGAAGTAATATGTTGGGAAGATCGGCTCTTTCAATTTCAGCTTTGTCTCGACATTATAGATCAAATAATTCCCCTTCTCTGTCCTAAAGAGCAACTCATTCTCCCCTTTCCTGAGCCTTGACTCATCAACTTCAGGGACCAAGACCTTACTGCCGCAATCAGGGACACCAGAAAAGATTATCCTCTTATTGAGATATACCTCTAAAGGTGCATTATCTATCTCCCTGCAATCTACTGCAAATGCCAGCTTGAATGATTCAAGGTTATCCTTCTCCTGCTCGGTTATCAGCACCATCTGCTGGTTCTCCTGGCTGCTTCGGTCTGTGACATCTGCAGTTATCTTCAGATTCTCCAAGATGTATTCATTGTTCTTCCAAAACTCAACCCCAGGACCTGATACCTTGAAGACAAGGAAATTCTGCTGCTGAAGGAAATCCTTTGGAAGCTTTATAGGAGAAGGACTCTCTGTCGTGAACTCCTTACTAGTCAATATATTCCCATTCAGGATTATCGTCATCATCCCTACGTGAGTCGGAGCATTGAATGAAAGGATAAAATTATCCGTGTCATCAAACTTGTCTATCTTAAAAGTTATGTTCCTCTGCTGCTCTTCATAGAGCGATTTCTTTATGTAGATGGAATCAAAATCTATGAGAGATGTCGCATCCGTCCTTGTGAAAAGATTGAATTCCGGAAGGCTCTTGAATATTTCTGTATCCGGGATGTTACTCAACCTGCCCGGCTCTTCCATCAGTATGAGAGTTATCTTATCCTTAAGAGGTGGAAGCCCTAATGCAGTCCTGTTCTGCTCAAGCAAATCCGCCCTATCCTGCGGCGGAAGGAACATGATATAAAGTATCAAGGAACCGCCAATTATGAACACAAGAAGCGCAATCATTGACTGCGGATTTGGGTTAACAAGACCAGAACCTTTTTTATTCATAGTCTTAAAACAGAGAATTACATATATAAATCTTATCATTTTCTCTTATCCCATGAAATTCTTGGATAAGAACTATAAGAAAAACTTCGTGAGGATGAAAATAGAGAACCTTGACGACCTGTGGTATCTCACTTATGTACTCGAGAAATCAGACACGCTAAAGGCCCTGACATACAGGAAGATAAAGCTTGGCGGAGAAGAGGAAGACAAGAAGATCATCAAAAAGCCGGTCGTGCTCCCAATAACCATCGAAAAAGTTGAATTCTCAAAATTCTCAACATCGCTTAGGGTAGCCGGAACCGTGCTTGAAGGACCGGAAGACATCCCTGTGGGAAGCCACCATACGATAACACTTGAAGAAGGAAGCGAATTCTCGCTTGAGAAAAAGCAGTTCCTCAAATACCAGATAGACAAGCTTGAAGAAGCCTGCCAGGACAAAGGAGGAAAGATACTTGTTGTCGTGCATGACAGGGAAGAGGCTTTTTTTGCCATGCTCAAAAAATATGGATATGAAGTGCTTGGAAGCATAAAAGGGCATGCTGAAAAAAAAGCTGATGTCAAACAGGAGAAAGATGATTTCTTCATGACACTGAAGAATGCCATACTTGAATATGACAAGAGATATAATTTCAGCAGCATAATCATCGCCAGCCCTAGCTTTTGGAAGACATATATGCAGAAACTCATAAAAGAAAAATGCGTGTTTGCCACATGCTCTTCTGTCAGCATAAACGGCATCAATGAAGTGATAAGAAGGCCTGAAGTCCAGGAAGTTCTTAAAAGAGAGAGATTCGCTGAAGAGATGACAAAAGTAGAAACACTGTTTGAAGAGATATCCAAAAATGGGAAAGCAGAATATGGGCTCAAGCAGGTGAAGAAAGCAATAGAAAGCGGCGCTGCTTCTGAACTTCTCATCACTGATTTGTTCATAAAGAAAAAAAGGCAGGAAGAGAATTTTGAAGAGGTTGAAAATCTCATGAGGAATGTCGAGAACATGGGCGGCAGTGTCCTCATAATAAGCTGCGAGCATGAAGGCGGACAGAAGCTTGACGGCCTTGGCGGCATAGGTACAATACTAAGATACAGCTTGACAAGATGAAACAAAGAATATACAGTGAACTCACCATAAAATCAAGAACTGAACTCTTCATCCTCTTTCATGGCATGTTTGGAAGCAGCAATGCACAAGATATCAAAGCAACGAAAAAAGTCCTAGTCAAAAACGGCTTCTCTGTCCTTTGTTTTGATTATCCTGGACATGGAAAGAGCGATGGCAACATAAATAATGTGTCTTTATCCATGATAATAGAATCCTCAAAAGCGCTCTCGCAGACAATAGAAAAATACCAGAGAATTTACTTAATCGGGTTTAGCTTTGGAGCATATCCTTCTATCCACCTAGCATCAAAAAACAAAAAAGTAAAGGGAATAATACTCTTCAATCCTGCAACTGATATCATCAAGCTGATATTCCGAAAAAAGACCTATGATGACTTAGACAATTATGTTGATTCCCATAGGAAGATATCAACCAGCACAAAGATAAAATCGTTCATAGGGTGCTTGATATTCAACAACTACAGCAAAGCAAAAAGAATCCGTTGCCCTATCTATGTCTACCACATAAAAGATGACAGGACCGTACCTGTCACGCAATCAAAAAAACTTGAAGGATGCATCAATTCAAAGAAAAAGTTTGTCTATGCGAAAGGAAATGACCATAGCCTATCAAAAGAAATCAAAAAAGGTGAGTTTGAAAAAAAGATCTTGCCCAGTGCACTCAAATGGATACTAGAGAATCAATAAGATGCCAGATATTTCTTCCGCTGTATCAATGTATGCATCGCCCTTGCTGCCCTATAAGGGACATTGAACTGCGGAACTGAATTATTCTGCAGATGCTCAACTGCCTTCTTTGAGAACTTGCCACCCATATAACTTGCGATTATCGGCTTACTTGGATATTTCTTCCTAGCGTTTATAACTGCATCTGCATCTAGCATAGACTGTGTCATTGTCTGGAGAGTCTGTATGACTATGAGCCCGTTTATGTCTTTTTGCCTAAGAAGCGTATCTATCGCAACCTCATATCTCTCATGCTTTGCGTCTCCAACAAGATCAAGAGGATTACTCCTTGAATACGCAGGATGCATCATACCTGACTTGTCCAGATCTGCTATTGTCTCATCTGAAAGTTTAGTCAAACTGACCCCTAACCTTTCACAATGGTCTGCACATAGCACGCCTGCGCCGCCACCATTCGTTATTATAGCTATGCCGTTATCACAGGAAGGCATATTTGCCAAGACATCTGACATCTCGAATAAATCCTCTACATCATCTGCCACATGCATCCCTGACTGCCTGAATGCTGCCTTATATATCTCATAGCTGCCTGCAAGGCTTCCTGTGTGGCTTGAGACTGCTTTCATCCCGGTCTTTGAGCGGCCGGCCTTGAGTGCGATTATGGGTTTTTTCATAGAGACTTTGGACGCTGCCTTCATAAAGGCCTTTCCATCCTTCAATCCTTCCAAATAAAGAGCTATTGCTCTTGTGTCCTTGTCTGCTTCTGCCCATCCCAACAAGTCCATGAACCTTAGGTCTGCCTTGTTACCCAGGCTCACTACTGCACTAAAACCATAATTATTCTCTAAAGACCAATCGATGACACTATCTATCAATGCGCCTGACTGGGAGAAGAATGCTATGTTCCCTCTTTTCGGCATGCATGGACCAAAAGATGCATTTATGACCCCTGGCCTAATCAAGCCTAAGCAATTAGGGCCAATCAACCTTATCTTTCCTTTTGCGATTGCCTTTATCTCTGTTTCTAACAACTTGCCCTGCTCACCTAATTCTGAGAAGCCTGCTGAGATTATGATTGCACCTTTCACCTTTTTCTTTATGCAATCTTTCAAAACTAGGGGCACTATCTTTGCCGGAACCGCTATTACTGCCAAATCAACCTGACCTGGTATATCTGATACTGATTTATGGCACTTGACACCTAAGACTGAATCTGCGTTTGGATTCACTGCAGATATCCTGCCTTTGAAAGGGACATTTGTTGGACTCTGGAAGACACCTCCCTTAAGAAGGCTCCTCAGAATTCCTTGTCCTGCTGAATCCTTCTGCCTGGAAGCTCCTATGACAGCTACTGACCTTGGACTAAAGAACATATCAAGCATAGATTATCCTCGCATCTGCCACATATATCTTTTTTTCATTAACAATGACTGGGTTGAAATCTATCTCTTTGAGGTTCTTTTCTTTCATTGAAAGCTCTGAGAGCTTCATCAAAAGACTGACAAGCATGGCCTTATCTATCTTTGGGCTGTTCCTAAACCCATCAAACAATCTTGAACTTCTGATCTCATTTATCATTTCCAGGCAATCTTTCTTTTTCAATGGTGCTATCCTCATAGAGACATCATTAAATATCTCGACATGTATCCCGCCTAATCCAAATAATATTACTTGGCCAAAACTTGGATCTTTCTTCATGCCCATCAACAGCTCTAGGCCTTTCACCTGCTCCTGGACCAATAAAGAATATTTTTTTATCTTGTTCTTTTCCAATACTTTCTGCATCCTTGCAATATTTTCTTCCAGCTGTGCTTGGTCCTGTATACCAACTACCACTAACCCTAATTCGGTCTTATGGATGACTTCCTGCGAATCTACTTTTAGAACCACCGGAAACTTCGGATCCTTCTGATAGATCTTTGGCATCAGGATATCATATCCAGACAATAATGCAGAAGCATCTTTATAGGAAAGCATGCTTTTCTTATTAGGACATAGGTATTTATATTTTTCCTTGGACTAGGACAATCAGATAACACTACAACAGGGTAAAAAAAACCGCAAGCTATTAATACTAGCTACTATTAATCATTTGAAGTTGTGGGGTGAACATATGATTGTAAAAGATGAGTTTCTCAGCAAACTGAGAAGATATTTTGCACTAAATTTGTATGAAGTGAAGATTTGGACTGCACTTCTTTCCAGAGGAGTCTCTACAGCAGGAGAACTTTCGGACATAGCAAACGTCCCAAGATCAAGAAGCTATGATGTCTTGGAGAGCTTGGAGAAGAAAGGTTTTGTCGTAATGAAACTAGGAAAACCAATCAAGTACATCGCTGTGCCTCCTACTGAAGTCGTCGAAAGAGTAAAGAAAAATATGAAAAAAGATGCTGATGACGCAGTGGAAAGGCTAAACAACCTGAAAAACACAGACGTCCTCAAAGAACTCACATCCCTTCACACTAATGGTGTAGAGCTGATTGAGCCAAGCGAACTAAGCGGAAGCCTAAGGGGCAGGCACAACCTGTACAACCACCTTGAGATGACCATGAGAAGTGCTGAGAAGACAGTCGAAATCATGACAACTGAACAAGGGGCAATCAGGAAGATGGAGTCAATGGGCCCACTGTTTGATGAACTGCATGCAAGAGGTGTGAAAATCAGGATTGCTGCTCCAATAAAGGACACAAGCCACAAAGCACTCAAAGAAGTCATGAAACATGCTGAAGTGAGGAACTGCACAGTAAAAGCAAGGTTCATTGTCGTAGATGGCAAGGAACTCATGTTCATGATCAATGACGACGCTGATGTGCACCCAACCTATGATATAGGTATATGGGTCAATACACCCTTCTTTGCTTCTGCCATGAGCGAACTATTCGAATATGCATGGAAAGCAATGAAGACTGTCAGTGTAAAGAATTAAGTTCTCTTTTTTTATTAGTTTTATTCTCTCTTGAATTGATTACGTCTTAGTTCTGAGAAAAGATTGTTCTACGTTTTAGTCATACTATTAGATTTGGATGATTGAAGATAGACCAGCCTAAAAAAATCAAAAACCCAATCGCCCAACGAGGCGAGGGATTATAACAAATAAATCCTATTCCTGCCCTGACATCCTCCCATAGATAATGTTGGCAGAGTGAATATTAGTTATATTGTCAATTAAGGTTCTGTTCTAACGTGGATGAAATCAGAGATTAGAATGGCACATAGATAAGACTTCTGAATAAGCACCTAAACAAATTAGAATAGAAAAGATATAAAAAAACTAGAGAATCATTCGGATTTTGCTGCTTTCTTTGCAGGTTTCTTTGTTTTTTCAGCTGATTTTGCTGCCGGTTTCTTTGAAGGAGCTTCTTTTTTCTCTTTTGGCGCATGCTTCTTCTCTTCTACTGCAATGCCTTCATCTGAAAGTGCCTTTGCAACATCTTCATGCGAAGCTCCGCTCTCTATCGAGAGAACCTTGTCTAATGGCTCCAAGTGCTTAATATTGACTTTCCTTCTCCTTGTCTGACCATCTACTAGAACAAAGGTCTCATCGACTGACTCTACTACTACGCACCTTAAGCCAGCGTCCCTACCTGCTATCTTTACACATAATCTTCCTATCTCAAACATCCATAATCACCTTTCATTTCATGCGCTGTCGCCAAGCCGCACAGGAGATCTATACTCTTGTCGCTCTCTTAACTGCCTGCCTTGAGCACTTAGAACAGAGATTCCCGCCGAACGGCCTTGAGACTGTCTTCTTTGATATCCCAAGCTTCTTCATCTTAAGAGGCATCACCCTAGGTATACCCTTAAGCGAAACACCACATTTTGCACATTTCACTAGCTGTGGCTTCCTTCTTGTGTATCTGTCTACTGTCTCTCCACCTGGCAGTCTCTTCTGCGTTTTACGGTAACTTGTTGACCTAAATCTTGGTTGTGGCATAGGGAAATGGAAAAAAAGGTGATTTATAAAGGTTTGTGTATGAGTGCCAAAACACCTATAAACCAATCAAAGGAAGAGACAGAACCAATCAATATATCTTGAATATCTTCCTCAGACCTAGGCTGAATATTATGGAGAAGAGGAAATAAGTCCCAAACCAGCCCCATGTGCCTATCCAAGGTATGTCCTTCATAAGAGGGACATCTGAAAATGGAAGTATCTGCCTGTTGCTCAAGGTTATAGACTCTAACCTTGGCTCTTCTTTTGCAAAGAAACCTTTCTTATACAGCTGCTCAACTGAAGCATATACCCGTTCATCTGTTATAAGCACATCTTTCTCATAGGTCTTCCCGTTGAAGGGTATCTTAATCTTATATGACCCTTTTGGCCCTTTGAGGAACCAGCTTACCTCTCCTGCGTTAATCGGCTGGGTCATCTCTGAACCTGAAAGTTCCAGACCCTCTGGCAAAAGTATCTCAATGCCTCCTTCTGCCAAGACATTGAACTTTGCTGTAACCTTAAATGCCTGATCCGGGAGCAGAGGGTAATAACCTATATGTGTACTCATCCAACCGAACACTAATATTATAGGGATGAATGTAAATAATGTAGGGCGCATGCTGTGGCTCATGTATTTCATGTTCGTCTCCATGAACCTGTCATTTATCTTCGCCATCTTCTTGGGATTGTTCTTGAGATCCTTCATCTCTTTCTGCAGCTCCAAGAGCTCTGAACGCAGATCCTTCATCAAGGACTGGTCTGTTAGATATTTTATTGCAAGAGTTATGACCAATGATATTATCAAAGAAAGCAGAAGTATCGCTAGAGCTGGATGGAAATTCAACACCCAACCCAATAGGAAATCTAGCATCCATCCTGAAAATCTGATGTGGTTTATAAAAGTTATGCCAATAGATTCTCTATAGGACTAAATATATAAACCGAGATTCCCTCTAAAACGTCATGATAAAGGACTTCACTCCAAGGCTCTACCAGCAGACAATCTTTGCAAGCGCCTCTGAGAAAAATACGCTTGTCGTGCTTCCTACTGGCCTAGGAAAGACGTTCATCTTCCTCATGCTTGCTGCGCACAGGCTGAAGCTTTTCCCTCATTCTAAAATCCTGTTCCTTGGACCTACCAAACCTCTCATAAGCCAGTACCTTAAGGAATTCAAGAAACATCTTGAAATAGATGACAAAGACCTTGCGATGTTCACCGGGAATGTGACGCCTGAAAAGAGAGAGAAGCTCTGGATGGATGCAAAGATAATTTTCTCAACTCCACAGGGGCTTGAGAATGACATCATTTCCAATAGGATAAAACTTGATGATGTATCACTTATCGGCTTTGATGAGGCGCATAGAGCGACAGGAGAATACAGCTATACATGGATTGCCAAGCAATACATGAAGAAATCAAAAAAACCGCTGATCCTCGGACTCACTGCCTCCCCTGGCTCTGATGCTGAGAAAATAATGGAAGTGGTCTCAAACCTCCAAATCACCAATATCGAGATAAGAGGGGATGAAGACCCTGATGTAAAGCCATATATCCAGGAAGTGAAAGTCAAATGGGTGTATGTGGAACTGCCGCAGCATTTCAATTCTGTCCTAAAATACCTAAAAAACTGCTATGAGAGCAAAGTCATGATACTCAAGAACAAGACGAATGCAAAGATAGAGAACAAGAGCGACCTATTAGCCCTCCAAGGTTCACTGCTCTCCAGGATAAAAGACAATGACATAGAATCTATGATGGCAATGTCTGTACTTGCTGAGGCGATAAAAGTGCAGCATGCACTTGAACTATTGGAAAGCCAGGGAATCACCCCTCTTCTTGATTATATGAATGAACTGATGGCTAAAGCGACTCTTGGAAAGACCAAGGCTGTGAAAAACCTTGTCGCTGACCCTAATTTCAAGAGCGCGCTCATCATCGCAAGGAACCTAAAAGAGCTAAATATAGAACATCCTAAAATCCAGGAACTCAAGAACATGCTCAAGGATGCAAAAGAGGATACAAAGATAATCGTCTTCTCACAATTCAGGGATTCTATAACCAATCTTGTGAATGAAATCAATAAGCTTGAGAATGTGAAATCGGCAATCTTTGTAGGCCAGCAGAAGAAAAAAGGAATAGGGATGAGCCAGAAAGACCAGATAAATATGCTTGAGAGATTCAAGAACAATGAATTCAATGTGCTTGTCATGTCTAGTGTCGGAGAAGAGGGGCTTGACATACCTGCTGTAGACAAAGTCATATTCTATGAGCCTGTGCCTTCTGCAATCAGGACAATCCAGAGAAGAGGAAGGACAGGCAGACAGAGCAAGGGCGAAGTCATAGTCCTTGTGACCAAAGGGACTAGAGATGAAGGATACAGATGGAGCGCGTTTCATAAAGAGAACAGGATGCAGAAGATAATGAATAACCTGAAGATGAGGTTCTATACCAGAACTGCTGACAGAAAGATCAGCGAATTCATACTGCCTGAAAATGGCATAACAATCTATGCTGACCATAGGGAGAAGTCATCAGGTGTCATAAAAAAACTGCTTGATCTAGGGATAGACATAAAACTCGTATCCCTGGAAGTAGGGGATTATCTCTTAAGCGACGACCTGTGCATTGAATACAAGACTGTGCCTGATTTCGTAGATTCGCTCCTTGACAAAAGGCTATTCACACAACTTAGGAACATGAAGAAATACAGCAGGCAGATAATAATACTTGAAGGGAAAGAAGACATATTCTCGCAGAGGAACCTGCACCCTAATGCCATAAGAGGGATGCTCGCTACAATCGCCATCGATTACTGCATACCAATAATATACACAAAGGATGCTGATGAGAGCGCGCTCATGCTTGCGATGATCGCCAAAAGGGAAGTCACTGAAAACAAGGAGTTCACGATGCATACTGCAAAACCTATCACACTAAAAGAGCAGCAAGAATATATAATATCTGCACTCCCTGGTGTCGGGCCAGCTTTATGTAAGCCTCTCCTTGAGAAGTTTGGAAGCGTGAAGAAAGTCCTTAATGCAAATGAAGAGAGACTAAAGGAAGTCGATCTTATCGGGGAGAAGAAGGCTGCGAAAATCAGGGAGATAGTTGATAGCGATTATATTAACGGGTAGGCTGAGAGGCCAAAAAGAACCATTACATAACACACCTATCCATGCTTCATCATGTTCTCGATTGCTATGATATTTCGCTGTATCTTATCTTTGTCATGATGGCCCAGTCCAAGAGCCTTCTTCAGAAAATGCAATGTCTTCTCATATTCCTTTCGCATGAAATACAGATTTGCGATGTTATTCATTACCTCAGGAGAATCTGAACCTAGAGAAATGAGCTCATTATATACCTCAAAAGCTTTTTTGAAATCATTCTTCTTGATATAGGCTACGCCAAGGAGCTCTAGAGATTTCGTCCTATTATACCCAAAGCTTAATGCATCATCTATGCTGCTTATCACCCCATCATAATCTTTTTTTTCAGCTGCTTTCCTTGCCTGCAGAAAATGCTTACGTCCTTCTGCATCAGGCAACGGATCATCAATATCTGCATAATCCTTTTTCATAAAATCTGATTCTTTCCTGCCTACTGCCATCAATACATCAAGAGATATCCTGATTCTTGCCCCATCAATCTCTTTTTCTGTGCAGAACCTATCTGTGAATTCCATTATATCCAAGTCATTTGTAAATCCGTGGAATAATTTCTGCAATGTACCTTTTGTATATGTCCTCACATGATACTCTGTCTCCTGCGGAGTCAATACGCTGTTTGGAACTGTAACTATTACAGTCCCTTGCTTCTTACAGACCCTGAACGCTTCTTTTAGCGTGCCTTTGTCGTCATCCAGATGCTCCAGTGTCTCTGCGGCTATCACCACATCAAATGTCTCATCCATAAAAGGTATATCCGGAAGGACAGACACTACGCCTTTAATCCCTTTCTTATCCAACAGATCTATTGCTTTAGAGCTTATATCAAGACCTGTGACATCATTCCCTTCCTTCAATGCATCAAGCAGCATGCCTGCCCCGCACCCAAGCTCCAGAACCTTTTTTCCTATGCCGACCACTGATTTTATATTAGAAACCGTCTTTGGGTAGAACCGCCATGGATTCTCTGATTCTTTCTCCCATATCCTGTCCCAATTATCCTTGGTATTTATGTTTGCCATAGACTAAAGAGAAACATAAATGAGTTCTATTAAAATAGATTATGGCACTATAATCTCGGTAAATTCTTCTAATGAAAGGCAGAGACTTATCTAATATCCTGGTTTCATCTCGATTTAAAGAACTTCACTTTCAGAGCATCGGAAATGCTGCGAAACAGAAAATCAAAACAGATTATGGATGAATAGAACCATGGAACTATTATCCTAGACTTATCCTTTTTCATAGCTGAGATTATCTTCCCTGAAGCATAGCTTAATGATGTCTTTTTTGACTTGGAGACACCTTTTGATCCGGATAGCATATTTGCATTGAAATTCTCGTTCTCCAGCGGACCTAGTGTCACGTGAAGGACTGTCATACCTCTTTCCTTTGCTTCCATCCTAAGGACATTACTGAAGGTGTATAATGCTGATTTCGCCATTGAATAGTTCCCCATGATAGGAAGGCTTATCGCTTCTGCTACTGAACCTATGTTCACAACTTTTCCGCCATCCGTCATCAGAGGAAACAATTCATACGTCAGCAAAAGGTGCGCATTGAGCGTCATCTCCTGCATGTACCATAGATCATCAAGAGAAGACCCTAAAAAACTTTTGTGGGTGCCTACTGCAGCATTATTTATTAGAATATCTATTCGTCCATATCTCTTCTTTATCTTTTTGCAGACTGACAGCAATTCCTTCCTATTAGACAAATCAACAAGAAAATAATCAAACTTACCCGGCTCATATCCCTCAATTAATTCCAAGACCTTGTCTTTGTTCCTCGCCAATAAGATTATCTTTTCTGCATAACCAGCCATGCCTCTGACCAGTTCCTTGCCCAGCCCTCCTGTCGCCCCGGATATCAAAACAATCTTATCTTTCAATTCCATATTTACCAACAAAATGAGACAATGTCTCGTTTAATGAATGTTTCGGCTTCCAACCTAGCCGGATCATCTTCTGATTCGAAAACATCTTATCCTGATCAGCTGTCATCAGAAAATCTGAACTCACCGGAAGAACGCTGTCTCCTAGGAAAGTTTCAAGGAACCTAACTGTTTTTTTCAGAAAAGCTATCTGCTGTTTCTTTAGCGTAACCTTAAACGATGAGACATGCAAAAGACGCATCAAGCATTCCTGAAATCCTGATGTCTTGCTGATATCCGCCGCCACTATATATCTTTCACCTGGGATACCATGCTTCTCAAGATAAACCATCGCCTCGGCTGCGTCCCTTACATCTACTATTGTATTATATGTATCAAACAGGAAACAGACCCTTGACCTATGCGCCCTGACAGCTTTCTCAAAATAGATATTGTCTCCTATTATCGCTGCCAAATCTGCTATAATCACATCCACTGAATCACTATATCTTTGGACTATCAATTCAGCTTCCAGCTTGGTCCTTGAATAGCCATTGATGGTTCCATGGACCTTTGAAGGATATATGCCTTCATCAGATATTCCCTCAAGACCTATCCCGACTGCTGAGGTTGAACTTGCATAGACTAGCTTTATCTTATGCTTCTTGCATGCTTCACAGACATTCCTTGTCCCTAAGATGTTTACCTTTTCCATATCCGGAAGATCCTTCCTGTGATATGAGACCATTCCTGCAAGGTGAAACAAGACTGAACATCCCTTCACTATCTTCTCAAGCTGCGCATAATCTGCTATATCGCATTGGAAATACTTAAAATCCTTCTGCATCTTATCGCCCGGCTCTTTTTGAATGTCCAGGACAAATATCTCATATCCCTTGTACTCTCTCTTTAGGATCTTTTGAAGATACTTGCCTAAGAAACCTAAACCTCCTACTATCGCAAGACGCCGCATACATGAAAATTAGAACCTGAATTTATATTTCTTGCTAATAAAATACCTAATCATCCCTATGAAGGGGGTATTCTAACAAATCAAAAGACAACTGCCAAAATTGGATGACTTATCATAATAAACGAAAAAAACTATTCTTCTGCTGCAAACACAGTCTCGATGCTCTTTATGCCTTCCTGAACCCTTATCTTATTCTGGATGAACCTCTTTATCGCAGGACTATTCTCAGTCTCTATCTTCGCTATCAGATCATATCTGCCAAAGACCTCATCAAGCTCTTTTATCTCTTCGAATTTCGAGAGCTGGGCCTTCACTATCCCTAGTTTGCTGTTCTCTGTCCTTAATAAGAGGTATACTTTTGTCATACATGTTGATAATTCATGACTATATAAAAAGATTATTGAGACTTCCTGAGAGAATATGCTCATAACGCTTCCATATTCTTCCATTTATTATTCGTATAGCCAAAAGGGCCTATCTTGCGCCATCCAGCGAAAACAATTTAAACATTTCAGCATTCAAAGGCATCATGGATAAAAATGTCAAAGAAGCTGTATCAAAAGGCGGAATATATGTTCGCGCCATCCTAGAAGTCGTCGGAAAGCCAAAGAAGTATGTTGAGGAGACCCTTGATGCACAGATAAAAAGAGTCAAGGAGAATTTCAAGGTCATAAAGGAAAAGATCGAGAAGCCTGAAGAGCAGGAGAATTTCTTCTCGACTTTTGTGGAGCTTGAAGTGCTTGTGAAAGATGAGATGGATCTTTTGATATTCTGCTTTGACTATATGCCTTCCAGTGTCGAAGTCATCGAGCCTGAGAAAATAGTCTTCAAGAACAATGTATTATCCGGATTCCTCAATGACCTGCAGGGAAGGCTGCATGCGCTTAATACCGGGATAATGCAGATAAAGGATACGAATGTAAGGTTTGTGAAGAACACTGCCGTGCTGCTTAGGAATTTCATCGTGGTGCTATGCGCAATGAGACCTATGAAGATACAAGAGATGGTTGAATTCATGGGCGTTGACAAAGAAAACGTAGAAAAGATACTTGAAGTCCTTGTCAAAGAAGGGAAGATTAAAAAAGAGGGAGACTTATACAAAGCAGTAAAAAATGACAGACTACAAAAATCAGATTGAGGCTCTCTTGTTCGCTTCAGGGAGGCTCATGGACAGCGAAACTCTCCTCAGGCTCACAGGGGCTTCCAATAAGCAGGTGCTAGAGACAAACATAGCGAAGCTAAAGGAAGAATATGAGAAAAGGGACAGCCCTATAATGATCGTAGAAGAGAAGGATGGGTGGAAACTCACTGTGAGAGAGCAGTACCTGCCGCTTGTTAGAAAGATCGTCTCTGAGATGGAGCTACCTAAGACTGTGCTTGAGACTCTTGCTGTCATCGCCTGGAAAGCGCCAGTGCTTCAGAGCGAGATCGTCGATATAAGACATAACAAGGCATATGACCATATCGCTGTGCTTGAAGAACTTGAATTCTTAAAGAAGCAGCCAAAAGGCAGGAGCATGCAGATAACGCTCACTGAGAAGTTCTATACTTATTTTGATGTAGAAGGCGGAAGGAACATCAAAGAGATCTTCGGCAAAGTCATGCAGAAGATTCCTGAGCCTGAGACAAAAGAACTTGCCATGGAGATCACCAAGGCTGAGCAGAGCGCGCAGAAGATTGAAGAGAAGGTTATGAACGATGAAAATAGGGATGAGACTAGTGAACTAGATGATTCTCCAAAAGTAAATGAACCTGAAACAAAGGATGAGAAGAAAGAGCAGGAAGAATTCAGCGAGCTTTGATCTTTTGATATTTTTTTTATAATCTAATTGCAGTCTTATAGGATTATTATTTTTTAGATTACTTTTTTTCCTGCCCTCCAATAGCTTCCATAAGAGATGTTGGCAGAGTCAATATTGTTTTTAGAATCCTTGATGTTCTTTTCTAACGTTGATGAAATCAGAGATTAGGGTTGATGTGCACTTCTTTATCTTGAGAGATTATCTTAGGACTAGATGTATGCTACATATTCTGGACAACTCATAGGCTAACAAAAACCTTATATACCACATTTGTTCTATCTTACGTATGGACAATTTCCATGAGTACCTCAAAAAGCAACTTATTGAATATGTAGAAGCCGAGAGGAATAAAGGCATCCCTCTTGAAGAGATAGAGAAAGTGCTCCTGGACGCCGGGCATAGGAAGAACATCATAGATGAAGTGTTCTTGGAACTTGAGAAGGAGAAGGCCGGAAAAGAGACGAAGCATACTGATCCTGTAGAAAAAGATATGGTGAGCATGCTAAAGAAAGGGTTTGGAAGCTTCATGGCCCAGGCATCGAACAAGGAAATCAAAGACGCCAAAGAAGATTTCAAGAAAACAGATACTAATGAAACTATAAAAGAAGTCATTGATGATGTCGAAGTCATCGAAGAGAAGAACATGCTTGAATCAGGGCTCTTCTTCATATACCTTGTCGCTTTGGCACTGATAATACTTGTGAGCACAGGCTCGACACATTCTGAGATAAAGAATGTGATAATAGGGTTTATCCCTGCTATAATTAGCATATTCATTTCATTCTTTGCCCTGAAACTTGCAGACAATGTCCCTGCATATGTCATGATTCCGCTAGGAGTTGCATCTGCGTTCTATGGACTTGCAAGGTTCTCAGGCCTTGAGATATTCAGAGGAATCGACCCTGAAGGGCTTGCGATAGTGAACTTCCTCCTAGGATTCTTCTTCAACATCCTTGTCGTTTATATAAGGTTCATCAAACCAAAGCACATGAAGAGAAGAGTCATAAAGAAACTGCACAGGAACAACAGCCCTGGAATAGACGCTCTAAGGCAACTCTAAAATGCTGCTTCTCAAATGCCCTAAATGCAAGCATGAGATGAAATACAATCCTTCTGGAGAATTAAAAGGGAAGAAGAAAAGATGCGTCTACTGCGGTTTTAGCTTTTCCATACTTACTAAGGAAGGGAATAATATTGTGAGAGAATTGAAATAATACGAAAGTTTATCTTGTGCATTATAGAATCATTTCTTCTTTGCTGGTGTCTTGTTGCCGCTTATAGGGGTTTGATCCACCTTACCATTGACCATCTTCATCATTGTCTTACAGTCAGGATAATTGTTGCATCCTAAAAATTCTCCGTAGAAGCTTTTTCTTAGAACCATCTTGCCTTTCTTGCAGACAGGACATTCTATGCCTTCTTCTGGATATTTCTTCTCTTTTGATTCTGCAACTGCTCTTGTCTTGCATGCTGAATTCACGCAGTATACCTGCGCGTTCTTCTTATTCCTCACTTCCACTATCGCAAAACCGCAGTGCTCACATATCTTGTCTGTCGCTTTTATATCTCCCTGCTGAGGTGCATTGAAGATCGTCTTGCAATCCGGATATTGGTCGCATGCTATGAAACGCTGCTTTGTCTTTTTTGAGAATTTCATGACTAAATTCCCTTTCTTGCAGACGTTGCAAGGGCATATCGTGTTCTTTATCTTGTCTGTGTCTTTCAATGACTGCGCAAGCTCCTTCCCGATATTGAGCTCATTCTTCTTGAAATGCTCAAGTATCTTTGTAAGCTCTAATTTTGCTTCATCTAGAGTCTCTTCAGGCGATTTTGTCTTCGCCCTTATCTCATCCATCTCCTCTTCAAAATGCTTTGTCAATTCTTCTGAGACTATCTCAGGACAGTATTTTTCAAGTGTTTCAATTGTCTTTAGGCCTATCTCTGATACCATCATCGTCTTCCCATCAAGATAATGCCTGTCTATCAAGTTCTGGATTATCT
>JAMPXQ010000002.1 GCA_023701075.1 Candidatus Woesearchaeota archaeon | reverse complement strand
TTTATTATCAGGCCTATTATTGCAAAAAATGCACCAGACATCTTCCTCTTAACGGTATAATCATATGCTGTCATGCACAGAGCCAACCCTAGGAAAGGGATTGGGGACAGGACAAAAGATATGAAGGCAAAGACTGAAAACTGTTTTTTTTTCTTTCATCACTTGAGACACTGTTTCTACTGGTTTTTTTTGCTCTTCTTGTTTTTTTGATGCATCCAAAGCTGGCTTTTCCTGCGATGGAACTAGGGATTCAACTGATGATGATGTAACTTCAGGTTCAGCAACCGGAGGAATTATTGAATTTGAATCAAGGAATGCACCATCCAATATATCCTGAGGCCAGTTTGCTTTTTTCAAAGAATCTGCAATCTTTGAATCAGGCATGCCTGCCTGCCTGCATTTGACAATATAATCCTTGATATTGACCAGCGGTGCATCACCCATGACCTGTTTTAGACATATGTGGTTTATAAGGATTACGATTGGATAATGCCCTAAAAGCTAGATTTAAATATAACAATAGTTACCACTATTACATGATTACAAATCTGATCATGCAGATTGAAGAAAGGAAGGGAAAACTGATAACTATCCTTGACTCAAAACAGGCAAAAACAAAAAGATACCAAGAGATAATCGGTGCCATCGCTGAACTGGATAATATACTAAAGCTCCTAAGGGACCTAAAAGAGACTGAGGAGTATAGGGAAAACAACCCAGATGACGTGTTCCTATATAAGCCTACCAACCACGCCGGCGTTATCCAGAATGCCAAAGATTTCGTAAGAGAATTGTTCTGACAAAGAGATGGTGTGTGCCCCATATCTGAATATTTTTACACTACACGCATAAATTTAAATATCTAAATCCTGTCTTTTTCAATAGGTGATACATTATGGAACATGTTACAGATGATAACTTCGAATCAGAAGTATTGAAATCAGAGAAACCGGTCATTGTTGACTTTTGGGCTGAATGGTGCGGACCATGCAGGATCCTTGGACCCAGGTTTGAGGAACTAAGCAAAGAGATGACCAAAGTCAAGTTCGTGAAACTCAATGTCGATGAGAACCAGGGAACTGCTGCTGAATATGGAATCAGGAGCATCCCCACACTCCTGATATTCAAGGATGGAGAAGTTGCAGGAAATATTGTAGGCGCACTCCCAAAAGAGATGCTCAAGGCTAAAATCGAGAGTCTTCTTTAAGTTTTTTTATCATTTCTTTCCCTGTCTTTGATTTTATCTTGCATGCATATGAATCTAAGAATTCGCTGAATATGTCTTTCCCAAGCCTCTTTGAATACATATATGACTGTAACAAAGTATCTAATTTGTCGCATTCCCTAGCAAGGATGCTGAACTCGGTCTTCTCTTCCTGATACTCTTCAAATAACATTGTGAATTCAGATCTTACTTCGTCAGGTATCCTTGAGAGAAGATCTTTTGCTGCCATGTTCTCTAACTTCCTTTTATCCTTGTATTCTTCATGAATTGGCATGTAGTCCTTGACATGAGCCATTATCAGATCATGGATCAACAGCATCTTCATCATCCTTGACGAATCAAAACCTTCCTTCTCTGCTACCACCCAAGCAAGCAAGGATGCACCAAATGAATGGGAAGCGATGGTATCCCTTGTGCCTCTCACACCTATCTTCTTCCATCCTGAACGCTCTATGTGCTTTATCTTATCAATCGATACATAGAAATCCATGATATCCATGGCATGATTAAAACACTATGGATATTTAATCCTTTAGGACCGCCATTATCATGTGATGGTCTGAACCGTGCCTGTACCGAAAAACCTTGTGGTATCTCTCTTTGAGATCATGAGAGACCAAGATATAATCTGAATGATGCTTTGTTATATTGACGAACCTTGAGGTCTTCTCACCTTTGAAGAGATTCTTCAGCCTATGAGACTTGAATATCTTATTAAATTCCTTTATCTCATTCTTGAACAGATCCCTTATCCTGATATTCAGGATGAATGCCAAGAACCAGTTGATGTACCATATGCCATAGGTATTCAGATCACCGCATATGATTGTACTCTCTTTCTTTAGAGCCAATGCTGCCTCCAGCTCTTCCTGCCTCACGTACGGACTTGCAAAAGAAGGGAGATGAAGATTGATAATCCGATATTTACCAATATCTGCCATATGACCTATACTCTCAAAACTCTCTATACCTCCTAAAACCTTGAGGAAAAAACGCCAGAAACTCTTATGCATATGTTGATAATCAATTATCCTATGATGCTTCGCTTCTTTTTTAGACATGATTATGCTATATGCATCCTTACGGCCTTTCACTTCTGAACTAATATAGATATGATAATCTGATTTCCTCAGCTCAACCAATAATACATCTGTCACTTCCTGCAGGCATATCACATCTGCCCTCTGCCTCAATAAAAATGAGACCTTGCTTTTTTTCTTGCTCAGCGCATTTACATTCCAAGAGATTATTTTCATTCAGACCAGACTTCTGCCTTCATCAACAACGACACCTGTGACGCTCCTCAGCATATGGCTTGTTATCTTGACATCATAGAACTTCTTCAGCGGCAGCCGCTCTTTTATTCCGATAATCAATGGATATGTCCCTATCTGCCTCGCGAAAGTAGTCTTGCCATCATATATCTCTGAATAGACATCCCTCATTATCGTGCCTTCCGGAACAAGCCTCTTAAGCATCGGGAAATCAATATTCTGCCTGATGTCATTTCGCCATTTCCAGTAATATTTCTTGTTCTTTATGAAGTATTTCATGCCGAACTTCTTTTCCATCATGGTGCCTGGAAGGATTGCTGCCTGCCTTATATTTATACGACGGAGCATCCAGCCATTATCATAAATCTTCTTTAACGCTTCCATATTATATTCATGCGTCTTCTTCGATTCAAACC
Organism: Candidatus Woesearchaeota archaeon; assembly: GCA_023701075.1. Taxonomy (GTDB): domain Archaea; phylum Nanobdellota; class Nanobdellia; order Woesearchaeales; family GW2011-AR15; genus GW2011-AR15. The sequence continues at coordinate 19,719 of JAMPXQ010000002.1, read as the reverse complement.
CTAACCCATAGATTATATTTATCCCCGGAAGGAATTTTGGCATGCCGTTCTTCCCTCTTTCTGAACCCAGCTCATTTAGGATCTGCAGTGCCTTGAACGCTATAGCCGGCGTGCAATTGAGCGTGTTCTCCTTGACCACAACCGGATCAAAGCTCTCTATCCCAAAGGCTGCGATGTTGCCTTCTGTACAGTATTTCACGATAGCCTTTGTTATCTCTATGCCTCGCTCATTAATTACAAAAACAGGGTTGACATTATCGATATGAAGCACTTCTATATCAGGACACTTTTCCCGTATCTCCCTAAGAAGCCTTATAGGATCCTCTATGGAATAGAAATCTGCCTGCTTGCCCAACCTGAAATTACGGCAGCCTAGGTCATAGAACCTCTTGACTTCCTCAATTATGTCATCCGTCTTCCTATTCAAGAACTTGTTCTTCAATGGCTCTGTGCAAAAGCTGCACCTGCCGACATTGCATCCTCTTCCTGTCTCTATCTCTATTATAAGATAATAGGGTATCTGCCTGACAAGCTCTGCACCTTCAATCGCATATCTTTGGAGGTTCTCAAACCCTCCGAACTCAAACCCGAAGTTCTTGACTTCATCAAAAACAGCCATGTCATTCTTCTCAAAATATTTCCCTCCTTCCAGCTGTGTCCCAAATATCGCCGGGCCTGTGAGAATCTTCCTGCACCGCATACCTTGGATCAATGGGATTATCTCGCGGATTGTTCCAGGCACTGCTGAGAGGTATTTTCCTGGGACGTGGACACCCAGATTTATTATCAAGACTTCTGTCTCTTCCAGAATCTTCGTGATGTTTTCCCTTGTCAGATTATAGATATTGATATTTGTCTTGTCCTTGTCTGTGACCGGTTTTATGATATTATGATATATCTTATTCAGCCTCAGATCATCTATCGTTATATAATTTGGAGACAAGCCTTTGCTCTTCAGAAGGCCATAGATATACCTTGGGTATGTGCCAAGATAAGGAGGGACGCCTAGCCCTGCTGCCTCATCTGTATAGCAATCAAGGATCGTATAGTTCATAATCAGGTGGAAATCAATGCGCTTTTTTAATCTGCCGTATAAGTGTCATCTGACAACTATCTCTTTCCAATCCTTGAACCCTATTATGCCCTGAAAGACTATACCTGTGAAGAACACTATGACATGGATATCAAATTGTGATATGGCTTTACCTATGAATGTCTTGAACAAAAAGAGCAAGGATATTGCCAAAAATCCAGTCATCCAATGATGGATATGGATCTTCAGCCTGTTCAGATGGATGAAAAGTGACCCTAACGGGCCAGGGACATGCTCATGGCTTCCTGAGAATATTTTTGCTGTGATGTATCCGAAGATGAATGCATATAGATATGTCAGCATATAGATTAATAATCCCATCCAGATTTTATAGCTTTCGATGATATCCATCGTAATCCCTGCATATAATGAAGAGGAATATCTCCCTAAGCTCCTTGAAAGCATAAAGAAGCAGGATTTTTCTGATTATGAGATAATCGTCGCTGACAGCTCTGCTGATGACACAAGAAAAATTGCAAAGGGATATGGATGCATTGTGACAAAGGGAGGAAGACCTGCAAAAGCCAGGAATAACGGCAGCCTAAAAGCAAGCCACGACATCCTGTTCTTGGACAGCGATGTGATATTACCAGATAATTTCCTAAAGGAATTTGCCAGGAGATGCAAGAAATATGATCTTGCCTCGTGCTATGTCCATCCTACTTCAAGAAAACTTTCCCATAAGATATATTATTCAGTAAAGAACTGGCTCAATGCAACTAATCCTATAAAGCACTGCTCAGGACAATGCCTTTTCATCCGGAAGAAGATATTTAGGGAGCTAAATGGCTATGATGAATCACTTTATCTTGGAGAGGAACATGAGCTTGTCCAGAGAGCTGTGAAATGCGGAAATAGATACACGCTCTTTAAGGATATATATGTACTGAACTCACCAAGAAGGATTGAGAAGGAAGGCTTCTTCAGACTCACTTTCAAGAGCCTGTATTCTGAAGCATATAGACTATTATTCAAAAAAATGAAATCAGATATCATTGCATATGATTATGAGTATGAACCTGATAAATAAAAAACACAGGTCCCTACTCCCTTAGCAGCTTTGTAAGCACCCTATTCTGGAAAAAATCCAATATCCTACCTGCAAGCAAGTCATTCCTCTCAATCTTCTTCAGTATTATTGAATCAGCAATATCTTGCTCAATTATCTTCTTCCTTGCCTGGCTAACTGCAGACCTGTTTCTTGTCATTATCATTATCTCTTTACATAGCAGAGAAGATTGCTCTGCAAGGTTTGAAGAACCAAAAAACAATGTATCATCCACCAATATTATCTTTGCATGCGTCATGCCTTCAGAACACCTATAGAACCGAAGCTCTATATTTTTCATATATCTTGAATAATACCTGGTCAATGGCCTATAATACAACCGATTATTATTGTAAGGCATTATCAATATCACCTTGGCACCTCCGGCAGCCTTCAATTTCAGAAGGCGAATCAGCTTCCTGCCTGAAAAATAAGGTGATTCTATGAATATCTGCTTTTTTGCCTTGGTGATAGAATCCACCAAGAGATTATAGATCATAGAACTCTTTTTTGGGATGTCTGACAAAAGCGTATCCATACCTCTAGTCAGGCTATATGTCTTCTCTTTGCCATTCCATGTCATGACAAAATCTTTCCTTATTGCGGCAACAATATCTCCTCTTATCTCAAACATAAAATCATGCCATGAAAAATTATGCTCACTGATATTAAAACCACCAAGATACGCATAATCATCGATGATTATTATCTTCTTATGATTAGAGAATAAGACTGGTATGACCGTATTTCCTGTCCGCTTCAATTCTATCCCTGAATCCATCAGCCGCTTAAATAATCTCTGCGTCTCAAAATATTCCTTATAATACCCCTTGAAAATTGATTTCGGAGACAAGATGAAATTATCATTTATCATATAATCATTGAACTTGTCAATCAATATCTTTACATTAACACCTTCTTTTGCCTTCTTTATCAGGATTTCTGCCAACTCTATACCTGGAGAATCTGCCTCAAATGTCAGAAACTGCATCAGAATCTCATTTTTTGAGAGGCGCAATCTTGATTTCAACCTTGAGAAAAAATCCTGGCTGTTGACCAATAATGAATAATCATTCATTTTCTATGACCAGTATGACATCTTCGGTAGGATAAAGGTAAGAGACTGAATATCTTAAGCCCAACTTGCCACAATGCTTCAAATATGCCTCTTCCATAGTCCTCTTCGTAAAAAATATCTGGTCTGTCCATAGCCATGTCTTACTTAACCCAGGCAAACGGCTCAATCTGTACCATAAATTCTTAAATATATATTTTGAGGGCGCTGCAATTATGGCAGTCCCACCCTTATTTGTTATCTTTATGTGCTCTAAGATTATCTTCCCAGGGTCATCAAAATGCTCAATGAGCCCATTGGAATACACCAAATCGAATTTCTCCTTCATCTTCAGATCTCTTGCGTCTCCTTTTATCAACCTGAAATTCTTGACCTTGTTTTTATTTAGGAATGACCTTGATTTAGCAAGTGCTGCATCTGAATAATCTATCCCTACGACTTGATTTGATCTTTTTGACATCTTAACAAGAAGTATGGAAGAACCGCATCCTAGCTCACAGAATGAACCTATGGACTTAAACCTAGAAAATATGAACATATCATCCATAAAGACATTATATCTCCTGGCCACATCTACAAACCCCTGCATGAACCTATTCTTCCAAAAGGAATTCCATTCCTCCTTCTGGTCCTTTTCAGCCTTGCGTTTTTTTGTAGGAATCAAGCCCATAATGAACAAAGAAATAAATAACTTTTTTAAGGTTTCTATATTAATTGAAATAATGTTCATCCAAAATATCAATCCTGACATTCTGAACATCGGGCCTTTCTCGATAAGGTTCTATGGCATTGTCTATGCATTAGGATTCCTCTGGGTCACGCATGTGCTTTCAAAAAAAGCGGAAAATGGAAAGATAAAAAACCTCACAAGCGAAAAAGCTGTGGACCTTGTGACCATAGGGATGATATTTGGGCTTATAGGCGCAAGACTCATCCATGTCATCAGCGAATTCTCCCTTTACCAGAACAACCTCCTTGACATCTTCGCTGTCTGGAAAGGAGGCCTCGGGTTCCATGGCGGACTCATCGGCGGGATATGCGCCATGTATCTATACTGCAGAAAACATAAGATAAATCTTCTTGATATACTTGATACAATCTCTATCCCTCTGGCTCTTGTGACTGCATTTGGAAGGGTCGCTAATTTCATAAACAGCGAACATCTCGGCTTCCCTTCAGCCCAGCCTTGGTGTGTCGTCTTCCAAAGGATAGATGATGTGTGCAGGCATCCGGTACAGATATATGAAGGCATGACTCAGCTTGCATTATTTGGGATACTTCTCTTTGCCAGCACAAGGAAACATAAGAGAGGAATGATCACCGGGATTTACCTGATATCATATGCAATATTTAGGATAATCACTGACTTCTTCAGAGAGACCCATGCCGTCTACCTATTCTCGCTATCAGGCTCCCAGATGCTATGCATCCTCATGATAATCATCGGCGGCGCTGTCATCTATTCATCAAAGAAATAATGAGGGACCATCTCCTTAAACCCTTTCAACTTATATTTATAAAACGAAAGCGTGAACACTGAACCGACATATACCATCTCCATCAATGTCGAAAGCGGATAGTATCTGAAATCCAGATTATTTGCAATGAAAATCAATGGTATTGACATCGACAGCAAATAACTGAGGTAAAACATCAAGCGAGGTATGCTTCCTTCTGTCGATGCTATCCCAACACCGATGCCCAGCAGCAGCCCACAGATGACCAGGACAGCCAATTCTGCGGAAGCCAATATGACCGGACTAGGATGATTTATCTCCAATAATACATACAAGAAAAGGATCAGGACTGAAGGCGCTGTCAGGAGCACATGACTGAAAGCGTTATGGAAAAATTCATTTATCTTCCAGACATTTTCTTTCCTCAATCTTTTCATATGCTTAGACAATATGACTGAGACTGAATGTATCCCATTCCCAAGCGCGATGATGTAGAAGAGGGCCATGAACGCCAGATCAAACAAGATATTTGAGAAATAAAGGATATGCACCTGCGGATTAGATAGCAATATCTTCCTCAGGAAATAAAATGTCGGTATGATGAGAAGAGGAGCAAAAAACATGAGCATGAACTGATACAGATCAAATTTCCCCTGCCTTATCTTCTTACCCTGAACCTTTGGTGAGAGGAACATCATAAGAAAAAAAAGGTATGTGACTGTAAGGCCTAAAGACATCGCGACGATTATATTCATCATTGGAAATAATGCGATGTGATATTAAAAGCTTACTCCAGGAGCAGGAGGGAGAGCATTATAACTATGCCAAAGATTATGCCAAAGAACTGTACAATCGATTTTCTTGGTTCTGTCTCCTTGTGCAGCTCAGGTATCAGGTCTGCTGATGCTATATAGATGAAACCACCTATTGTAACCGGGGTCAATATCCCGACAATATTCTCTGAAAATGCACCCAGGACCAAAGCCAGGATTGCCCCTAGCACTGCGATAAGCGCTGACATGAAATTAAGTATTAATGCCTTTGACTTTGAATAGCCTGCATGTATGAGGATCCCAAGCTCGCTTATCTCCTGTGGTATCTCATGCAGTATCACTGCAACTGTCGTCGCAATACCAATCCTGTAATCTGCCATGAAGCTTCCTGCGATTATTATGCCGTCCATGAAATTATGGAATCCATCCCCTACCAGGTTCATTATGCCTACTGGATGAGGATGATGCTTTGATGTCGGGACATGGCAGTGCCTCCAGCAGATGAATTTTTCCAATATGAAAAAGATCATGATCCCGCCAAGGATACCGAATGAATTCATCAATGTGAAACCTGTCTCTTCCACCATCTCCGGGAGAAGATGGATGAATGCGTCCCCTAAAAGCGCACCTGTAGAAAAACTGACCAGGAACAGAAGGATTTTTTTAAGCATCCTCTCTTTCAATGTCAATGTGAATATCCCTATGAATGAGATGAAACTTACCAGAAGCACACTTCCAAGACTTACCAACCAAACATCAGACATTACCATCTCACCATAACCTGTTTCCTTGAATTTATTAGCGGAATCAATATAATAATATATTGATAATGAAAAGGTTATTAATATTTAAGCTTATTGTTAATAATAATTATGATAAATTATTTAAACTGATTAATAATCATCGACCATATGACAATAATGAGCATCTCCCTGAACGACAATATAATAAAAGACATGGACAATCTCCAAAAAGAACTTGGATATAGCGGAAGGAGCGAAATGATAAGGGCCGGGATCCGGATGCTCATCGCTTCTGAAAGAGAGAATTCAAAGCTATCAGGAAAGATAAACGGGACCCTCATTGTCGTGAATGAAGAGAAAGATAATGAAGACATCTCAAAGATAAGGCATGACCATAATGAGATCATAAAGACCCAGATCCATAACCACATGGATTCACATAAATGCCTACAGATATTCATCCTTGAAGGAGATGCGAAAAAAATCAAGCTGCTGGTAAATGAACTGCAGACATCAAAAAAAGCAGATTATGTGAAACTGGTGATTCCTTAGTGAGCGAAGCGAATGGGTTCAAGAACAAAGTGAGTGAACCTTAGATGTGCCTGCTTTGCGTATCAGGGACCTGCCCACCCGGGCTATGCCAATCAACAGTATATTCACCTTTTGAATCCCTTAAGGCCTTGCTTGCATTAATCCCTGTGATAGTTTCTATCCTTGCATTCAAGATGAAATCGCTTTATCACAAATTAAGGAACAAGAAATAACAATCATCTCTTCTCTGCCCAATCGCTTATCAGATGAGATTTGTTCAGGATATGCAGCTGCTCATTCATCCTGAGCATGTTGTTCCTGGACCTTGAGGACTTGAGTGAATGATCAATATCTATCACCCCGATATATTCCTTCCCATCCATATCAAGAAGATATAGCCTCTGGACAGCCGGAAGCTTCAACCCAGACCAAAACTTGCTGTCCCTATACCTGCCGCTTGAAAAACTTATGCTCCTTATCTTTTCCCACCTAAGAAAATTGCCTCTTATCTTGATGCCAAGGTCATATAAAGAAACATCCTGATGGAACAAGACCCTAAGCACTGGGAAGAGGAAAACATTTAGGAGAATCAACGGGATGCCATACAGCAACACGACAAATGATGATAGCAGAGATACCAAGAGAAGAATATCTGCAATCACCAAATACAACAAAGTAGTCCAGAGAATCCAGTCATTTATCCTGGCTTTGAAAAATAACCTCATATAAAGTGAAAAAATAAATCGGTTAATAAACTGATTGAATCAAAGAGAATAAGAAAATCAATGGAAAAACATCATTATCTTATAGAACATATCTGCAAACCCGATGAACAGCACCATGTTGAACATGCTGTTGCTGAGACCATACATCAGTATCTCTGTATCTGAAAGCATCGTGATGAACTTTGATACAAAGACAATATAGATATTCACTATAATTGTTGCCAGCATCCCAACTGCAAACAGGCTTCCTGGTATTATGCTCGCCATGACTGCTGCTATGCAGTATCCCCCTATCATGAAAAGATGATCAATTGCGAATTTCTTGTTATGGATGATTGCTGCAAGCTTTGTTATTATTGCATTAGCTATGCCCCAATTCAACCCATATACCAAGGTCATCAAGATAGATGAGAAAGTCGAGAATTCGATATCTATAGGCATGCTGATGTACCTATCCAGGGAAAGCACAATAGCATTGAGCACACAGAATATGCTAAGGAAGATTATAGGCCATACCTGGATGAAGAATGAGATTATCCATAATATCACTGCTGCTATCAAATAATTCTTATTTATCTTCACCTTCTGGTAATTTATCTTGAGCTGCGGCATGAAATTAACAGAAAAGTTTAAATTATTTATTAACTTGCTGTTAATATATTAACAAAATGGTAAATATATCACATATAACAAAGAAGATACTGCAGGAAAGACCTTACATCCATGAAGCGCTTGAGAAGGACCTAATCAATATAATGGCGCTTTCGGAGATGATACAGCCTGATGTAGAGAAAGAACTAGGAAAGGTAAAAGTCTCTGCCATATCCATGGCGATAAGAAGGTATATAGAGAAATCAAAAGAGAAATACAAGAAAGTAAGGCTCTCCAAAAGCTCTTACCTCCTGGTCAAATCAGGGCTGCTAGAGATATCTATAAGAAAATCGCAGACGCTACAGAAAAAACTTGTATCGCTCTTCAAGATCGTCGACTTTGACATCGGAGACACCCTCAACATAATCCATGGGAATTATGAGATACTGCTTGTCAGCAATGAGAAATATGAGAAAAAGTTCCTTGAGATCCTCAAAGGAGAGAAGATAAAAGCAATAAACAGGCACATGGCATCTGTCTCCATGGAAATACCTAAAGAGATGATAAATGCCCCAGGATTCTATTATTCTGTGACAAAGACATTGGCCATGAACAACATATCCATCATGGATATCGTGAACACAGAGACTGAAGCCACATTCATAGTGGCAGACAAAGATGTCGCAAAAGCGTACGATGTGCTAAAAAAAGAGATATCTATAGAATATTACCAATAGCTGATTTATGCTTCTCCTGAGAATAACGAAATTTATATTAAGGACTGTTTTTTTTAGAGGACTAATGAAATGCGACTCATGCAAAAAAGAGATAACTTTCCTCTATTTCATAGGAAAGGACAATGTGTGCAACAAATGCATAGCAAAACACACTGTCTTTAAGGAAGTGAGAGAGAGCGAAGACGGCCTCTTACGAAAAGCCCTCAGGGCATTCGAGATAAAATGCTTCGATGACCTAAAAAAAGTGAGCGCAGCTGATTCTGACAAGCTCGCGATGGGCATGATAAAAGAGAAGAATAAAGAGACTGTAAAATACAAGAAGAACAAGACAAGCGCAGTAATCGTAGATGATGGAGATTCACTTGATTATCAGGATGAGCTTGATACTACATATAGCTGAATCTGAATCACTTCTCTAGGAACATTGCAAAATATCTGTGATATGGCCTTTCCCCGAATTCGTCTAGATTGAATGCACTATCAACATCAAAGCCATGGTGAGCCACTATCCTTGCTATCTGTGGATATTCTAATTGACAATGGATGTTTGTAGCCTGCATCATCTCGCCATCTGCCCTTGCAGAGATATTATCTTCAGTTGAAACAGGACCACCCCAGCCCATCTCACCAGGCACATCATACATGTAATCCATGACAAAACATCTTGCATTATCATTTGCCCTAGAACCAATAAGCTTAAACAGATCACTAACCCCTACATAGACATTCATCTGAGAAGCGATATCCTTATATCCATACTCCTGCAAATATGCCAACACCCTTGAATAATCCATTTCCAACCCTTGAGTCGAGACAGGGAAATAATTCAAGTCGCATTGCCTTCCGCTGGAATGAAACCTCTCCTGATATGCCAGGATGTTCCATTCATCCCTAAAAAAATTGATTGTCGTAGCCGGCAGGTCATCCAAAACCTCATTCATGATGAAATAATCTATCTTTGGCAAATCTGCCACAATAGCATTCTCCCTGATGAATCTTACCTTTCCAAGATGCCTTGAAAGATTAGCTTCCTGATGCTCAGCATAATAAACTGAAAAATCCACTGAATGGACGTTTATACGATCATACAACCCAGGGCTCTGGACTTCGATTATATCAAGCACATGAGATAGCAACGCCCCTTCAGCTGAACCAAATTCCAGCAGATCATATCCAGAATCATATGATGAAGCTAAATGTCTCTCAAAATGCTTGATTATATCTCCTGCAATAATACTTGCATAACCTTTCCTCAATGCCCCGACCAAAAACCTCTCTTCAAGCCCTGCTTCAAACGCCAACAACCTTGCCGGGTCGAATAATTTCCCAGTCGGCTCGCATAATAATGCGAATATCTGATAGTATCTCTGATTCTCCCCGACCATAGCATCCAGCAGGCTCTGAGGCGGACCTAGCGAATCTGATCTCATGAAAAGCGGTGAAAAAAATACTATATTTAAACCCTAGCATGCAAAGCAGAAATAATCTAACTAATACCAGTCAGAATTTCCCCTTATTCCTGCCTCTGCCCTCTACTACTGCCAATTTCTGCTTTATTTTTTGGTAAGTCACTGACTTATGCTCATATCCCTTCATCACCAAAGAAAATGCTTTTTTTGCAACCTTGCAATGCTTGCTATAAAGTGCCTGCTTGAGAAGATGCAGATCAACTGCCTTATCCTCGAATTTATCAGAATAGAAACTTAGGCCGAAATCAATCAGATATAGTCTTTTATCATATATCATATTTGATGTCGTCAAATCTCCATGGATTATGCCTTGATTATGCATCAGAGCAACATTTTCACCTATCTCTTCACATATGCCGATATCCTTATCCAAGACATCACGAACCTTCTCTCCTACTATAAGCGTCATTGTTATCTCATAAGACTTTTCATCTAATCTCATCAATTTAGGAGCAGGGATACTTAGCTTCTCTAGCAGCCTTGCCTCACGCCTTGTCCTTGTCTTCCTCAAGAAATCATCCAATCTTGGATGCCTATAGGACTTCCTTATACGTTTCTTCACTATAGACATACCTTCCTTATGGACTTCGGCTTCAGCGCCTTTTGCAATCAGCATACTTATAGGTAAAAAAACATTTTTTATAAAGGTTTCATAATGAGACATAAACACCAGAACAAGATATTATCTTTTTTTCCTTGCCAGATTCAAAGATCATATCTATGGCTCAACCTACCCAATGCTCAGTCATAGCTCATGAGATTTATCAAAGAACTCGTATCAATTATGCCTATGAGCTTCCCTTTCTTCAATACAGGAATGCGTTCAATCTCATTTAGCTTCATCTTTTCACATATGTCAAAGATACGCTCTTTGGATTCTGCAAATAATATCGGTGAAGTCATGACTTTTGAGCATGGAAGCAATATGTTTATCAGACCTTCATCATTTATGTTCTTCATCACATCCTTACCTGTGATGATACCGACCGGAACGTCCTTCTCCATGACAAGGGCATATCCTTCATCACTCTCCCTAAGCATCCTTATCGCATCCAATATCTGCGCATCTGCCGCGATCTTAACAATCTCTGTATCCATGATGTCTTCAGCAGTCAACTGCTCAGCGACTCCCTTGACTTCCTTGATGTCCGGCTCGAATGCTGAATTGATGCTATCAAACGACCAACCTGATTTCAAAAGAGTATCTATGATATGCTGCTTCTCCATGCCTTTATGCTGGCAGCCGGCTATGTAATCCCTCAGCTGCGCAATCTTCCTATCTTCTAAGACCATTCCATAAATCATTGACTAATAATTATATATACTTTATCCTTTTAGAGCAACTCATGACGCCAAAGACTGTATCTGAGATAATAATCAAAGAAAACAAGAAGATAAGATTTGCGAGAGTCCTCCTAAGATTCAATATTCCTATAAGAAAATATCCTGATTTTGGAACATGGTGCTATCTGATTGATACTCCTAATGGTGTTGTTGCATTTGACAGCGGGCCGAAATATGACACTTTATCCCCTTTCTTCAGGCCGATGTTTTATAAGACAGACAACGCAGAAACTATAGTTAGCATACTCAAGAGATATTTTCCTGGTAAAACCATCAGAGAGATCCTCCTTTCCCATTACCATTTCGACCATTCTGAAGCTGCTCCTCAACTACAGAAGATCATTAAGAAAGATTTTGGGAACCTGCCGCCTATCCGACTACATAAAGAAGACCAAAACCCAAAAAAACTCATGAAGCTATTCCCTGAAGACCTAAACATAATATTTCGCAGAGCAAAAGAGCAGGAATACACCATAGGAATGCCTGTAAAAGACAATGAACGAATAATCGGGAGCAATTTCAAGATAATCCACCTCCCAGGACACACTACAGGCACAATCGGGCTTCAAAACGACAAAGATAAGATAATTGTCTGCGGCTGGTGGGTGAAGAAATATGAATCTAGAGCCGTAAAGATCGCCATGAGCCTTATTGATGAAGACAAGAAGCTACTAATAGATACAATAAGAAAACTAGATATGCCAGGATACAGGTTCTACTATTTCCATCCTGTAATCAAAGCTTAATCAATCTTGCTTTTTTGAAATCATACAGGACTATGCTTGGCTCAGTCCAGCTTTTGGCAGCTCCTGAAAACCTACCCATCATGCTTCCAGGATCTATATGCAAAGTTTTTCCATTATCCCTTATCTTACTGATATGATCATGGCCGCTCAAGAGCAGATCATATTGCTTAGAATCGAAGAGGCGTTCTACTATCTCTTTTGGGTCCCCATGGAAAAGACAGATCTTCTTACCATCAAACTCATCTACATAGAACTTATCAAAGAATTCAACATTATCCGGCTTATACCTAAACATCTTATAGATATCTGCATCATTATTACCAAAAATACCTTTTACTGAACATCTTAGCCCTCTATATAATTCAAGCGTAAACGGCGAACACCAGTCCCCAAGATGATAGACCAAAACAACTTTCTCTTTGTTGAAGATCTTGATTGCTTTCTTTATCTTCTCGACCTGATCGTGTGTATCTGATATTATCCCTATCTTCATCAGAATAACCATGCACTCCTAATTTAAATAATTTAGTCTTAAAGAAATCAGTTGATAGGACTAACACTACTGCAATCACTATCCTTCATGCCTAGCCTGGGCATTAATCATTGCAGTTTTTGAAGAAAAATTGCATTTGGCTACAGACTACTGATAGTGCAAAAAAAGCGCAGAAAATTTAAAGGTTAATTCCTTTTTATCATAGGTGGATCGATTTGCTGCACTTGATGATTCTATGTACCTTATCCATGGGATATATATCTATTCCCATGCTCTCATCACAAAAGATGATAAATTCACAATCCTATTTTCAGGTAAAAAAGAAGAAGTCTATTCCCATGAACCTGAGATACTTGAATTCATACTTGACAATCTTCCAGATAATAATAGGCTCTACTCATGTCGGCATTATACGCTATATCCTTCAATCTGGAATCTCGCATACAATAAAGAAACAGATATAATGCTACCCAGGGAAACAAGCAGGCTTTTTAGGATAGCGCATGAGACTGCAAAAAATGCTGCAAGAACTGAATTTGAAAAAATAAAGAAGGCATATGCCCAATCACTTATTGAAATTCTTTGAATTGAGCTCTAATGCCACAAGCGCAGGGAGATTGTTCCCGGACAGCAGCTCTAACGATGCTCCGCCGCCTGTCGAGACATGCGTCATCTTATCTGCAAGCCCAAACCGCTCTATAGCGTCCCCTGAATCTCCACCACCGATTATCTTTGTGATATCCAAAGATGCCAGATGGCTTGCAATGTCCCACGTCCCTCTCCTGAAACGCTCCCATTCAAAGACTCCTATAGGGCCTGCCCAGACAACTGTCTTTGCATTTGAAAGCAGCTCCTTATAGCCGCTTATAGTATATGGACCTATATCCATTATCATCCAGCCGCCCAAGTCATCATTCACACCTGCACATCTTGAACTCGCATCCTCTGAAAACTCAGATGCCAAAATGAAATCCACAGGAAGATGTATCTTTTTTTCGTACTTCCTTAAAATATTTTTTGCGTAGTCCAGCGTCTCCTTGCTGAATTTTGACGCACCGATATTGACTCCTTTTGCCATCAGGAAAGTATTAGCCAATACACCACCAACTATCAAGCCGTCCACTTTCTTTATGAGGCTATCTATCACACCTATCTTGTCTTCTTTCGCCCCGCCTATTATCGCAATGAATGGTTTTTTTGGCCGTTTCATATCAAGGAACTTCATCTCTTTCTCCATCAATAGACCAGTACATGATGGGAGGTATCTCATGACACCAGTGACTGATGCCTGCTCCCTATGAGACACGCCAAATGCATCAAACACAAACAGGTCACCTAATTCTGCAAGCCTCTTTGCAAGAGCATCATCATTCGATTCATCTCCCTTTTCAAACCTTATGTTTTCCAGTAAGATGATCTTACAATCTGACTTCTCACCTAGTGACATCAATGAGACATCCTGAGCCAACAACTCTTTTAATTTATCTGCGACAGGCCTTAGAGAAAATTCCAGATCAACACCCTTAGGCCTTCCTAAATGCGAGACCAAGACCAGCTGCTTTGCCTTCTTCTTCAATATGAATTCTATTGTAGGCAATGTTTTCCTTATCCTGGAATCATCCGTTATGACCTTATGCTCTAAAGGCACATTATAATCAACTCTCATAAGAACTCTCTTATCCTTGAAATCAAAATCTTTCAACTTAAACATCGAACCACCCCTTAATCAATCCGGTTAACTAAATACTGTTTTTAAATATTGCGAATGGAAATGCGAAAAAAGGCTATAAGTTAATAAACTCGGATACCGAAAGATATGATCATGCAAGAGGCGCTTTTCTATGGACCGTACAAAAATGCCTTGAAATGCACGCTCTGTCCGCACCTCTGCCTCATATCTGAAGGAAATCTAGGTGCATGCGCTGTACGAAAAAACATAGATGGCAAACTATATTCTTTAGTCTATGGAAAGACAATAACCCATGCGGTCGACCCTATTGAGAAGAAGCCGCTTTTCCATTTTTATCCCGGAAGCAAGATATTCTCATACGCCACTGCTGGATGCAATTTCAAATGCGCATTCTGCCAGAACTGGGAGATAAGCCAGATATCTAAAGGAAAAGAAGGAGAGATAATAGGCAAAAATATAACTCCTTCCAAGATAGTCGACCTTGCCATAAAAAGCAAATGCAGCAGCATCGCCATGACTTACAATGAACCAAGCATACAATTTGAATATGCACTTGATGTATGCAAAGAAGCAAAGAAGAAAAACCTAAAGACTGTGTTCGTCTCAAACGGATATATCTGCAAAGAGCCCATAGATATGCTATCCGGATATCTCGATGCGATAAACATCGACCTGAAGTCTTTCAATGATGAGTTCTATAAGAAAATATGCGGAGCAAGGCTTGAACCTGTCCTTGATGCCATCAAGCATTATCATTCAAAGAACATCTGGATCGAAATAACGACCCTTGTGATTCCAGGCGAGAATGATTCTAATGATGAATTAAGGAGGATAGCAGAATTCATAGCCTCAATCGACAAGAACATGCCTTGGCATATCTCAAGGTTCCATCCGGATTATAAGATGACTAAAAATAAGATAACTCCGATAGAGACACTCACCTCTGCATATGATATAGGAAAAAGAGCGGGACTTCATCATGTGTATGTAGGGAATGTGCCCGGAAACAGACGCGAAAATACTTACTGCAACCTGTGTGGCAAGCTCCTTATCAAAAGAGCGAACTATCAGGTGACCGAGAATAATATATTCGATAATAAATGCAGGTTCTGCGGCGAGAAGATTGCAGGATTTTTCTAATCCAGAAGCTGTTTCTCTTCAACTCTTGAAAATAGGGAAGCTATAAGAATCATGGAACCAAGGCCAAAAGCTGCAAAACTTATCGATACCTTTGCAAGCATCCCTACTAGCGGATACATAAGCGCCCTCCCGATGCTTTCCACCATCGAGATAGATGAGAGCACTGTCGCCCTATTATGAGACTTGATATGCTTATTCATGTAATTCGTCAATAGCGACCTCCTAGTGAAACCAAACCCCACTATCAATATCACCAGAAGCGCTGACAGATAATAATTGACTGAGACTGAGAGCAATATGAATGATACTCCTAAGAGCATTGCAGAAAAAAATAGGTAATTCCTCTTCGACCCTGAGATCTTCTCCAAATAATCAAAATTGCTTGAAAGCAGCATCTCAAAGATTGTGCCTATGGAATGCACCAGGCCTAGCAAGACCAATGGGAAACTTAGCTCCAGGAGAGATGGCTGGTATAACCAGACTATCATGAACGAGACTATATATACTGAGACTGCATCAAATGCAAGGATCTTGAGTATCCTATGCCTTGAAAAATACCTTATGCCTGAGAGGAATGTCTCTTTATAGCTCATCCTCTTCGCCTTGTACCTAGGCTCATCTAATGTAAGGGCGATGATTGATGCCAAGATCAAGGGGAAAGACATCGCAAGCGGAACAAACCTCAGGCCGAACACTGCTGCAATGATGCTTCCTATCGGTGCTGATATGACAATAGCCAAGAGCCCATAACCATTATATCTGCCGTAGATCTTCTTTGATTCCTTGCCCTTTTTCTGCTCTTTCAATGTATCATAGAGCAATGCTACATCTGCACCTGATATCAATGCTTGTGAAACTGCCCATGTGAATTCAGCCAGCAAAAAAATATAGAAATTTGGAGAAATGCAATATATCACTGCAGCTATTGAATTTATGAATGCACCTAATGCAATTGAAAACTTCCTCCCGAACCTATCTGCTATTGCACCTGTTGGGATCTCAAGGACTGTCACCCAGATTACAAACCAGGACTGGATAAGCATTATCTGGAAATAGGATATCTTTCCCCATTCAAGGAAAAAAGGCACAAGAACACCGCTGACAAAGAACATGCTTGTCAAGAACTTGAATAGAAATAGTTTTGTTAGCTCATTCATTGAGATGCACCATGACCAATTTGATTATTCAACAATTCAGATTATTTAGGGTATCGTCCGAAACTTTGTGTTCAGGAACAGCCATTCAAACATCAGCATTGCGAGAGCTATCAAAAACAGCATGGAAGTCATGTCTCTCTTCTTTATACCTGATTGTACCTGTGAATCTATCACGCCAATTATCTCCTCTATTTCGCTGATCTCGATATATTTCCCACCTGTCTCTTTTGAAATCTCTTTTAACACTGCATCATCAAATGCTGCAGGGATATCTGCATCCAAGTATCCTGGATTTGATGTGCCTTTCCCTATCAGAACCGTATGGACAACCGCTCCGTGCCTCTTGACATAATCAAGCGCTTTCCTAAGGCCGTCCTCCACGAAAATGCCTGAGGTGTCTGAGCCATCTGTGATGAGCACCAAGGCATTAGGGCCATCCGGAAGGAGATTCACTGAAGTGATCATCGCAGAACCTAAATCTGTCCCTCCGGCATGCTCGATATCAATCGAATTTATTGCCTGCCTAACCTGGACTTTTTCGTCTGTGAGAGCTGAACGGATAAATGTAACGCCTGCAAACGATACAACTGCGGCCTTATCCACTTCTGACGCTATCTCTAATCCTATCTTCTTTGCAAACTCCAATCTTGAAGGCTCAAAATCCTGAGCCGACATGCTGGCTGAAGAATCTATCGCTATAACATATGATTCTATCCCAACTTTCCCTTCATACATAATCATCGGACCGGATGCAGCCATTATGAAGAAAGACATAACAAACAGCCTCAATACCAACTGGGATGTGTTCTTGGTTATCAATGTGACACCAGATACCCGTTTCATCGCTGAAAAATTAGAGAACTTCATCGCCCTGCTTTTCGTCCGCTGAAAAAAATAGTAATGAAGCACTATAAGCACTGGGAATGCAAAGAATGCAAAAAGCATGAACGGCCGTTGGAATATTATCTCCATCTTGACCCCTGCGCCCCGAAAAACTTCAATAGATTGTGGAAGAATGGCTCATCTGTCCTAAGCTCTACAAGAGCCGACTTGCTGTTCTGGAAGACTTTACGGATTGTACCTAACTCCCTGTCTACATACTCCTTATATAATGGAGCATAATGCTTTGCATCAACCCTTAGAGTCTCGTTTGAAAATGGATCCTGGAAAATTATCTGGCCTGCATCTGAAGGTATCTCCAAGTCTCTTGGATCCCTTATCATTATGCCTATGACTTCATGCACATTGCACATTATCTTGATATGGTTTGCAATGTCTGCATCCACAAAATCGCTCACGAAAAAAATAAGGTTCCTCTTGTCAAGGAGAGACAACGCCTGCCGAATAGATCCACCGACATCTTTTTTCCCTCCATAATTCTTGAGAGACCTAAGCTCATTATTCAACAGATGGAACTGCTTCTTTCCCATCCTCGGCTTAAGCATCGCTTTTATGCCTTCATTAAACATTGCAAATCCTACTGCGTTCCCTGAATTCAGTATGCCAAAGAATATTGAATTGACAACCTCTGCTGCATATTCACACTTCAATTTTTTTGTCGAACCATATAGCATGCTTTCACTAGTATCAATAAGGAAGAATGCGTTGAAATTTATATCCACCTTATACTCACGGACAAGCATCCTCTGCGCCCTCTGGGAAGCCAGCCAATCTATCCTAGAAGCATCATCTGTGACAGAATAATCCCTATAATCCTCAAATTCAATCCCTCTTCCCTTCAGTTTTGATGCCAACTCCCCAGCCATAGCTGTTGTCAGAAAATCCTTCTTGACTTTCATGGCTATCTCTTTTGATTTAGGGAAGAGATCTGCCCGGAATTCTTTGAGCGGCATAGTCCAGTTACAGGGGATATCCTATTTAAATATTTCCTTAACCGCCAGATAACATTCCTAAGAAATGGAAAACTTGCAGAATCTTGCCTGATGCAATGCAGCAATCATAAATCCAAGTCATGATCTTATCTTTTTATGGCCAGCGAAAATTTTTTGGACCATCAGGATACATGCTGATTTCAGCGCTAATTTCACTAAAACCATTACCGCAAGGTACATAAAAAATGCATCCGGGAACAATGCTTTCATCTCACTGACCTTTGGATCAAAGGAATAATTCCCTGCAAAGAAAAGCTCATGGAATTTCTGGAACATGAAACTGAAATCTACAACGAATGGCGCTATAACCAGCACAAGAGCTATCAGACTGAATATCGATGAAAACATCAGATAATCCAATGCGCCCTTATCCAATAATATCCAAAATAAGATTATCAACATAGAAAAAAAGGCCGCTATGCTGAACCTATCCAGCAATATCTTGACGTCCATAAGGTGGCTTTGCTCATCCTCATTGAAATATTGGAAACCTGATCCCGTATCAAAAAAATCAAGTATATCCTGCGCCCTTTCCTGCGCCTCTTCTTCGGAAAATATTTCGTAGACCCCATATCTAGAAAAACCATATTCAAGCACCTTAATATCCAGGACACTCATCACTGATGAATATATGAGTATCAGAAAAATAAAGGCTGAAAAGACAAGCTTAGGAATAATAGTATTTCCCATTGCTTTTTTGCTCCCTATCTTTAACGCTGCCATACTTATTTATCCTAGGCCTGAATGATGCCTCATCCCTACGCATGCTGATATCAAGATTTGAAAGCAGCGCGTTCATCCCTTTCTCCATCTCGAATGGCCCTTTTGCAGTCCCACTCACTGCCGGCTCCCCTTCAAATACCAAAAGCCTATCTGAAAGGTAATCCAAAAACAACAAATCATGGTCCACTACAAGCGCGGAAATCTTCCTCTGCTCTATGATATTAGATATCACTTTTGAAACTATCAATCTCTGCTCCACATCAAGGTATGCTGATGGCTCATCCAGCAGCAC
>JAMPXQ010000109.1 GCA_023701075.1 Candidatus Woesearchaeota archaeon | reverse complement strand
CTGAGAACAACCCTGTTTCTTTTAGATGCTTCATCTGACATGAGGAAAGTAGGGATTGCAGTGGCATCGCATATCGGTTCCTCAAGATAATGCATTATCTTAGGTATTATCTTAAATACTGTCTCCTTGTCATATGTTATCTCAGTGTGATCTGTGCCGTAGTGTTCAGCGATGATCCTGGCTCTATTGAGTTCATTCTCAGCATTGCCTTCAAAACCTATTGTATATGTATCAACTTTCTTGTGCTTCTGCATATTGTCTAGCAAAAGTGTAGAATCTATCCCGCCGGAGAAAAAAAGCCCCCATTTCATTCGTTCTGGTTTCATCTTTTCCACAGAGCTGGTCAGCAGGAGATCAAGCTGTCTTTTGTCAAGATGATTGTTTTTTGAAATCGCTATATTGTGATACTTTCTGATTGTGATTTTTCCGTTTTCAGCATAGATGAGACTGCCTGGTTCAAGCTTGCAGATGCCTTTCATGAATGTGTCTGGGCTGCTGATGAACCTAAATCTAAGATATTGTGGGAGCATCTTCTTGTTCAGCTCTTTTTTTATCCCATCATGCTGCAGGAGGGCTTTTATCTCAGAAGAGAATAATAACACTTCATTATCTCTGAAGAAATACAGCGGTTTTATCCCAAACCTGTCCCTGGCAGCGATCAGCCGTTTTTTTGCCATGTCCCAAATCGCAAATGTGAACATGCCATCCAGCTTATCGATGAATGAAGTGCCAAATTCTTCATATGCATGCACTATGACCTCAGAATCAGAATCACTGCAGAAGGCATGCCCTTTGTTTTCCAGGGCAATCCTCAATTCCTTATGGTTATATATCTCTCCATTGAATATAGCGGCAATCGACTTGTCTTCATTGAAGACAGGCTGGTTGCCTGAATCATTCCCGGTTATCCTGAGTCTTCTGGCACCAAGCATGACTGAATCGTCAAGGAAAATGCCCTTGGAATCAGGACCCCTGTGTATGAGCAGTTTCAATCCTTTGAGAAGCAGGTTTTTATCACAGAGATTATATGAGCCGAATATTCCGCACATAATGATGGATGCAGTAAACTTGATTTATTAATTCTCTGTTTTGGCTGATAGGTATATCTTTGACTGTGCAGCAATGTTGTCATATTCCCTTATGGTATGATATCCTTTTGGAGTATATGGATCTGAACTTAGGATATAAGTTGCATTCTCCCTGATTGGGGAGATTTTCATGAACGCTATATCATACGCTTCTAAAACCTTGCTGTCAAGCTCTGAAAAATAGTGATAATACAATTCCGTATCTTCAGTAATATTTATGTGGACAATAGAACCTGGATCTATTTCTAGGTCAGGTTCAGGATAGACCGGGGTGCTGGAATATATGCAGAGATTAGAATTCATAATATTGAATATAGCAAGTGTTATTATTGCAATGGCGATGAGCCATTCACTTCTTTTCTTATCTATCTTTTCAGCGGCACTAGTTAGTGTCATATAGATTATGAAGAGATATATGGGATAGACTGGCAGGAAGTACCTAAGTTCATCTGCTCTTTCATAAAGGAAGTTATATGCTAAGAGATTGAAAATTCCGCACATGATGAAGAGATACAGCAGCAGTTTTTCCTTGCTTTTAAGAAGCAGGTAAGCCAGCCCTAAGTGCATGACTATCAAAAGATGGTAAGGGAATAGTTTTGGGAGAAAGAGTATGCCATAGTCGATTTCAGCAGGTTTTGCAAATGCAGATAATGCACTGTATGAAAAAAGAGGATTGCCTTGGCTCATGGCAGGCAAGACTGAATTTATGCTTACCTCTTTTATCACGTTTGAGATATCAAGATTCAGTATCAAAGCAAAAAAAAGCAGGAATCCAAAGGCAAGTTTCAGTCCAAGAAAAAAGACATTCAAAAATTCTTTTTTATCCTTAGATTTGATAAGATGATATGCTGAGAAGATAAGATAGAAAAAAGGGATGGATATGTAGGCAGCATTCTTTATTAGGAATGCCAGGAACACGGCAGATATCAGTTGCAAAGTGACTTTCTCCTTGAGGAATAGGTGCCTATACAGATAGGCCATTATTATTGCAGAGATGAAAAAAAAACTCAGGTCGCTGTACCAAGAGAACAAAAGTTCTAAAAAAAACATCTGGGAGATTATGAAAAGGCAGAAATAAAACGATTTTTTTGGTGAGATGATCCTGCTCAGTGCAAAGAATAGCCAGATGAGAAGCGTTGCATTGAACAGCCTCATGGTTATGAAGAATATGGAATGATCCTTTCCAAAGAGGATTGTTGCAGGGATGTTTAGGAGGAATATTATCTTTGATGCTTTGACATTCAGCATAGTATAGAACATGCTGATGTCACTAGAAAACAGCAGCTTTGTCAGGAGCAGCGTGTCATTGAAATAAGTATAGAAATGGGAAAAATAGTATCTGATGTCAATTAGGCTTGCCAAGAGGACAATAATCATGCTTATCCCAGTCAGATAAATCCCAAGCCTCAGTTTTTCTTTTTGCATGTTTGTAGACAATGTTTATAAATCTCATGGCTTTATAAGATTTCTTGAATAGAAAAGGATGTGCTGATCTTTTGGTTTAGCAGCTGGTTGGTCGTAGCATGGGGATAAAAAAGATACTTGTAGCTAATCCGCCGTCATTTGATAGGTTCAAGTACATAAAAGAAGGCAGGTGCGAGTCAAAGAGAGGGGGGCAGTTGACGCCTCCCGTCACATTGGGGATCATATCGGCAATGCTTGAGAGCAAAGGATACGATCATGATTTTTTTGATTTCATGGTCACTGATTTTTCAGAAGACCTACATTTGAGATATGACCTGGCCTTCCTAAACATAAGCGCCCCGACGTACGAGCATGATAAGAAATTCTGTAAGATGCTGAAAAAGAATAATCCAAAATGCATAGTGTGTGCAATCGGAGTCTTGGCTACATCTCTTCCAAAGGTTGTGCTAGATGATTTTGATTTCTGCATCCTGGGAGAGCCTGAAGAGACAGCAGGAGATATAGCGGATAGGTTCATAGGTGGAAAGAAGATTGAGAAGGTAGAAGGGATTGCATACTATGATAAGAAAAGGGTTCTGGTGATAAGAGAGAGGAGATTTAACAAGGATTTGGACAAGCTTCCTTTTCCGAATAGGGCTAGGATGGAAAATAAGAAGTACATAGAGCCGCTGAGCGGCAAGCCCTTTACAGCCATCAAGCTTGAGCGGGGATGCCCATACAATTGCAGCTTCTGCACAGCTACGTATTATTATGGTCATAAGCCTAGGTATAGGTCTGTTGGGAGCGTGATTGAGGAGATGGTTCAATGCATCAAGGCATATGATATCCGTAATTTCCTTTTCCTTGCGGATACTTTCACGATAAATCCTGGGTATGTTGAAGAGCTTTGCAGGAAGATGATATCTCTTAGGCTGGATGTCAGATGGTTTTGCAACAGCAGGCTTGATACATTTGATTTTAGATTGGGAAAGCTCATGAAAGAAGCCGGCTGCAGGTTCATAAGTTTCGGTGTGGAGAGTGCATCAAGAAGGATACAGAAGCAAAACCTGAAGAATGTCGATCCTTACAGTGCGATAGAAGTCGCAAGGATATGCCGGTCTCTAGGGATAATTTCCATGATGTATTACATCCTTGGATTCCCTACAGAGACCAAGGAGGAGATGGGAGAGACGATAGCTCTCTCATATAATGTGAAGTCTGATTTCGCAAGGTTCTTTGTCGCGACACCGCTTCCAGGAAGCAGGCTTTATGATGACCTGCCTAATAAGCCAAGCCTCACAGGACTTAACCTTGCAGACATCAGCGTGAATGTCTCAAAAGTTGATTCAAGGAAGATGAGGAGCATGATCCGCTATGCATATTTCAGATTCTACTGCAGGCCGATGCAGATGCTAAGGTTGATTGGCTTGTTTGGAAGTTTTGGACGGCTGCTGCGCCAGATAAAAATTTATCTGGATGCATATAACTAGCAATAGATTTATAATCGTAAATATCATTGATTGATTTTGATGAAGATTCTATTAGTAAATCCAAACAGCAGGAAAAAGGGCTCTGTGGATGAGATACCTTTGATAACCCCGCCGATCAATCTGATGTATGCTGCTCAGGTCCTGATGAATAGGGGATTTAATATTGAGATAATAGATGCGTTTGCGCTTAATCTCAGTAAGGAAAAGATTCTAGACACTATAAGACGAAAATCTCCTGATATCATAGGTTTTCCGCTATATTCAAATGATCTGACGATGATGCATGAGCTCACAAGAGAAATAAAAGAACTGTATGGTACAAAGATATTCTTTGCAGGCCATCATGTGAGCGCACTGCCGCATGAGGCAATGGTACAATTTCCTAATGTAGATTATCTTATAAGGGGAGAAGGTGAATTTTTGGCAGCAGATCTGATGGAGGCAATAGATAAAGAATCTCGCCTTGAGAAGATGAAAGGGATATCTTACAGGAAAAAAAGTAGAATCATCCATAATGCAGACAGTCCGCCTATTGAAGACCTGGACATGGTCCCTATACCTGAGAGGAAGCTGATAGATACAGGTCTGTACTATTCAAAGATGTCAAAGCGTTCAAGTGTCGATGTCCTGATAACATCAAGAGGGTGTCCATATAAGTGCACCTTCTGCGCGAAACTGAATGATACTTTCAGGACATACAGGCAGAGGTCAGTAAGAAACGTCATCTCTGAACTGGAGATGATAAGAGACGCAGGGATAGATGCAGTTGAG
>JAMPXQ010000108.1 GCA_023701075.1 Candidatus Woesearchaeota archaeon | reverse complement strand
ATATCGCAGTCACAACTCTGCTTGTCTCATTCACACTTTCTGTCCCGGAGATATTCAGCGCAGTATATTCATTCATGTCCGGCCATCTTGAGATCGGCCTTGGAGTCATAGTAGGTTCAGTAGTGATAAATATAGGCCTCACTATAGGGCTGAGCGCAGCGATAAAGCCTCTTGTCATAGATAAGTTCGTAGTCATCAGGGACGGATTCTTCCTGATAACTATTGCTCTGATTGTCATGGTATTTGGTTCAGACCTGCATTATCAGAGGACTGAAGGCATAGTGCTTCTCCTGCTTTTCATCCCATATTTCCTGAATGTCTGGTTCATGGAACAGGCAAGGTCTGAGAAGAAGAAAGAAGAGAAAGTTTTAGAGATTGAAGAGAACCTGGAAAGGATAGGAGAACAAGGCAAGAGTTTCTTAAAGCTTAAGCCAAGCATTTGGACATTCCTCCTTGGAGAATTCCTGCTCTTCCTTGGATCGTACTTGTTTTCATCTTCATTGATTAATCTGAGCGATCTGATAAATCTGCCAGACATGCTGATTGGAGTGGTCATTGGAGCAATAGGTACAGAGATTCCAAATATTGCCGCAGCTATACAGGGTACGATGAAAGGCTATAAGGATGTAGCGATATCTGAGACATTCGGTTCAAACATATTCACCTTGCTTATCACTTTAGGCATTTTCATATTGCTTAGCCCATTCTCAATACCGCCTAAGATATTCTATTTCGACATGGTATGGATGATAGCCATCCACGTGCTCATGCTGCTTTTCATATTCAAAGGATATAAGTTCAAGGAAGAGAGCATAACAAGGATAGAAGGATTCATCCTCATAGGGTTTTGGATATGCATCGTGCTTGCAAATTATTTCTTCTTCTGAATAAGGCCGCCATAAGGAAGATTATTGGCAGCTGCAGCCATCCATAAAAGAGGAAGTGACGAACTGTAGAACTTCATGATGCCTTCAAACGGAGACTGGGATGAAGATAGATGAAATGCAGTCTCCTTCATCTTTTCAACAAACTCAGGGTATGATTCTGTAGCTCTCTCCCCTTCTTTATGATATTGAGAATCCATAAAGGATATAAGGTCTTGGCCAGGAAATAATGGATTTACGATGAATGGGACATACATATTAGCGCCTGGAAGATTGAAGTTATAGCCAATAAGAAGTGATACAGGTGCATTTGTCATTAGATTGTTTTTCCATGGCAGATTGAGCTTTCCCATGGCTTCATCCGGATAAAGTGTCCTTCCTGTCTCATCTACAAAATCATATACTTTTATGCATGATTTAGAATGTGCCGGAAAAGATATTATGGACTGTATGATATATCTATAGGCATTCGTGAACTGGTTAGGAAGATCACCTAGATATCCTCTTGCCTTCAAGGAATCGAAATCAACAAATGCAGATGTCTTAGTGCCGTTCACCTCTGTCAAGGCCGGAAAAGTCGATTTTTTGCAGTCTATATCTATTGCAAGATGGCCTAATTCATTAAAGAAAGTCCAATGCAGGTCTGTCTCCAGGCTGCCTCCGCAATCAATGATTGCAGATTCCAGCAACGGCTTGAAGAGCCCGCCATAAAAAGCATTGAACCTCTTTATCGGGACATTTGCATCTGTTCCAAGACCCATTATGCTGGATTCAGGATAACTGCCATTATCATCATAATGGGGAAACATATCATTTTCAAGTATGATCCGCAGCTCTTCAATAAATGCTTTTGTAATCATAATTACTATAAAGTAGTAATTATTTATAAATCTGATGGATAATCATAAGAGGTTCATCAGATATAGTAATGCCAAAAAAAGGCGAGATTAATCATTTTGCGGCAAGATATCTTGGGGCTGGATTCAGATTGTCCAGATCAAAATTGCCGTATTCATTGACATGCATATAAGAATGCCTGACCATCATGTCATTCACTTTTTCTGCTATCAATTCTGTCACATGGATGATTCCTTTCATGAGCCCTGCAGATCCAAGGAACTTGTATACAGGTTCAATCGAGCTCTCCAGTAATATCTGTGATGCCTGCATCGCATGCTTTACTAGTCCAGCATATTCCATAGTGAAATCATTGAGAAGCATGAATCCTTGGCTTCTCATCTCTTTGTCATTCCTATGATTGACGACTTGTCCGCTGATGCCAAGCCTTCCATAGGCCACTGTTGCAAAGCTTGAAAGGTATCTCTCTATTGCTTCAAGATAAGTGGATTTGAGGTCCATATCTGCAGGCATCAGGATTATTGGATCAACTGAACCAAGTGCCCATGGAGGAATCTTAGTGAAAGTGTCTTCATAATAGAAATCTCTTGACTTCAATCTTTCTGAAGGGAACATGCTGAATAGCGCAGCATCTGTCGTATTCATTCCCATATCCCTTAAGTTTATCCCTTTGGGTATCCCTGAATTATATGTGCAGAGCAGATGTATCTGCCCGCCTCCGTTAAACCCAAACAGAGTATTTATGTCAAGCCAGGGCATCACTTTCTTTAGGTATATGAGTGTTGCACCTTCAACTGAAGGATAGCCGCTTGTCTCCACTGGTTCCATCTTCTTTACAAGTCTTCTCGCTGCTTCTCTTGCTCCTGCTCCTTTCATCGATGCAGCTTCCATCAGGTCTACCTTAGGTGCTGGAGAGATAAGTCCTGTATGTGACTCTGGTATGAGCCTCCTATATAGATTGACCATCCAATAAGACATATTAGGGAAGAATTCAGTCCTTACCTCATCAGTTATGTCAAGGAACTGAGTATGGAAACCGACTGTGCTGGAGTAATGGAACCTATCGATGAGCTTGCTGTTCAGCGTCTGCACCATATTTGAGCATGTTGCATTTCCATTCTTGCCTTGGTAATGATAGATATGATTCTGATTTAGAGTGCTCAGCTTCTGGATTATATCCTCGACCGCAGTCTCAAGTTCCAAAGAATTATTGAAATCATTCACAGCCTCTGGATTCAAGAGAGGATTTGTGACTTCAGCGACCATTACATTATAAGTTGTCACTACCATAAAAACACAAAACCGGTTATTATATATAAAGATTTTTGAAAATCATAGGAGAATCCGGGAAAAAGAGGCATGAAATTAGGTAATCAAGTTTCAATACTTTTTTTAATGCAGTTATTATTTAGCATCTCATGGCAACAAAAAAAAGGTCTGATTATATCACTTGGGATGAATATTTCATGGGAGTCTCTTTGATCTCAGCAGAGAGGAGCAAGGATCCAAGCACCCAGGTAGGTGCATGCATAGTGAATGACAAGAAAAGGATAATAGGGATAGGCTATAACGGCTTTCCCAAAGGCTGTTCAGATGAAGAGCTTCCGTGGGATAGGGAAGCAGACAACCAGAATGACACGAAGTATCCGTATATAGTGCATGCAGAAGCGAACGCAATCCTCAATTCCACTAAAGAGCTGGACGGGGCTACAATCTATGTTGCCCTCTTCCCCTGCAATGAATGCACAAAGCTCATAATCCAGTCAGGCATAAAAGAGATAGTATACCTAAGCGACAAATATGCAGCCACAGATCCTGTAAAAGCGTCAAAGAGGATGCTTGACATGGCAAAAGTCAAGTTCAAGAAGCTTGAGACAAAAAGGGATGCCCTGACTATCAAGTTCAAAGAGCAATAGGAACAAGGCCATTTTTATGTGTGGGTATTATAAATAGTCTGATTTTCCGCACATTTTGATGTCAGATACAACCAATGGCCTATATGCAAAAAAAGATGCTGAATTATTCATGCTTGCATGCGATATGAAAGCAACTGACCGATTTGTCTATGACGACTGCATGGGGATACTTTATGAAAGGTTGAATCATGGACTTATAAGATCCCTCAATTACCGCATAGGGAATTATGCATTGGCTGAAGATCTAGCGTCAGAGACGTGGTTGAGATCAATAAAGAATGCTCATCAGTTTGATAGGACACAGCAGTTCAGGCCTTGGCTCTATCGTATAGGCCATAACCTCCTTATTGATGAATCAAGAAAAAAGTCAAATTCTGAAGAATATATCCCTGCAGATTCATTGGACCTGATGAAAAGCCCGATATGCACAGTCGAAGAAACCGTAGACAAGAATGCAGATGCAGCAAGGGTGCATAAATTATTGGAAGGGCTGGACAGTTCAACATCCAAACTGCTTACTCTCGCATATATATCAGAATACAGCCAGGCTGAGATTGCAGACATGGTTGGCTCTCACGAAGATGCAATAAAACTAAGGCTGTTCCGTGCAAGGAAAAAAGCATTGGGCTATATGGAACTCAATTCAATATAGCTTGTCAAAAATTGCTCTCATCCATCCATTCAAAGAACCTGTCTACATGCTCATCCAGGTCATGGAGATTATAGATATTGAGCAATGTATAATCAGCCATGGCTATAGGTCCTCCTTTATTGAGGTTCTCTACTTCGCTCCTGTCCCTTGACATCGCCTGCTCTCTTGTGAGTCCTCTTATTTCCCTATCTACCAGCCTGTCATATCTCTCCTCTGGCGGCGCATAGACGCAGAGCACAACCATCTTAGGGAATTCATCCTTCAAGAAAAGGTATTCTTCCCAGCTGTAGAGGCCATCGATTGCGACATTTCCTCTCTCCATGGCAGCTTTTATCTTCTCAAGGTTCAGCTTTGCATAGGCTTCCATTCCATGCTCCTTGCGGACATTCTCCCTAAACCTCTTCTCATTCTCCTCTGTTACTGCAAGTCCCTGTTTTTTCAGCAGTTCATCTGT
>JAMPXQ010000107.1 GCA_023701075.1 Candidatus Woesearchaeota archaeon | reverse complement strand
GCATATGATTATTATGTAAAATGCAAGGACAAAGTGGGAAATATTGCATCGCTAAAGACAAGTTTTGAGGTCCAGCTTCCTCCAAAGGTTGAGATAAGGTATGAGAGGCTTCCGCCTCTTCCAAAAGGCACGTTTGAGATAAGGGTTGAACCGTCAAAGGAGCTTAGGGAGCTCCCGAAATTATACTATAGGTATACAGATGATGACGAGTTCAGAAGAGACGTAAGTCTGGTCAAGGATGACGAGGAGTATATAGGATACGTGATAATAGAGGATCAGATAATACCAAGGTCAGGCCAGTTCTTCTTTGAAGGTTACGATCTCCAGGGGAATAAAGGGACAGAGATAACAGAAGGAGGGGCGTTTTTAGTAGACACGATAAAGCCTCCATCACCGACAGATGTCGCCATAAAGGCTGAGAATGAGGGAGTTCAGCTCAGATGGTATTATGATGGAGAAGAACCGGACCATTTCAATGTATACAGGTCCACAGCGAATGGTGTGGGCCATATACATTATTATGATTCCGTGACAAGGCAGGAATTCCTGGATGACAATGTCCTAAATAGCCAGATATATTATTACAGGATTGCGGCAGTGGATGATGCAGGCAACGTCGGCTCTTTCTCTGCAGAAGTGAATGTCTATGCAAAAGGCAAGAATACAGTAGTTTCAGATGTGAAAGAAGATATACCTTCAAACCCTCCGACAAAAGAGACAAAGGATTGGAAAGATAAGACACAGAAAGATCTGGAATCCTTGCTCATAGACCTGGATTATGCAGTCTCAAACCTAAGGGAGCAAGGGGCGAAGGAAGCAGCAGTTGAAGAGCTGGGCCTAATAAAGAAAGCGACAGATGCAAAATCAGAATCAGAGAAACTAAAATTACAGCTTTCAGGCCTTGATTTGATAAGGGTCTCGGATGCAGAATTAAAAGACATCCTCTCAAAAGGAGATGCATTCATTGCAAGGACAAAAAAGCTTGTCCCTCAAAGTCTTGAACTTATCAAATCCACGAATTCAGTGCAGGCGACAAGCCTCTCAGACATACAGTCAGCTATAAAAGAATTCATGGCAAAGAGGACAGATAATCTATCGGATTCAGACATGAATTTCTATCAGAAAGAGATAGAGAAGATAAATGAGAAGATAAGAGTAGAACTGGCTATAAAGACGCTTGAATTAGGATTCATCGATGGTTCAAAAGAGAATAGGGTGTTAGTCAAAAAAGAGTTTTCATATGACAACAGCGACCCGCTTCTTTCAGCCATAGCGCTTGAGATAATACCAAAGAGCCTTGCAGCAGATATATCGAGTGTAGATATCAGGACACCGGATTATTATGTCCTAAATGAAGACCCAGTAGTGAGCTTTTCATACGGCTCATTAGGTTATGAAAAACAATCAATATCATATGTCGTCATGGCGAACGATGATTCAGAAGGAGCCAAGAACACAAAACTGATAATTTTGAAAGAGCCGGAAAAGAAAAAGAGCATGCTTACTGGATTCGCCATACTGAGTGCAGGCGGAGGGTTCCAGGTTTTAGGATTGATATTCGGAGTGATAATAATTGTCGGCCTAGGATTGTATTACTTGACAATTGTAGGCACATTAGAGCTTCCAAAGTTAGGGAATCCTAGTAAAGAGAGTCAGTATCTCGGCCATTCACCAGTTTTGGCAAGGCCGCAGGAATATTTCCACCTCAGGAACGGGGATATCATAAGAGGGGTATCAGAATTAAGGGCAGTCCTATCTGCGCTTGATGATATCACATTCAATTATCATGTCCATAGCGGCGTGAATGATTTTTCAGATTGGATAATAAAGACTTATAATGATCAGGAATTGGCAGCAAAAATCAGGAAAGAGAAGACAAGGGAAAGAATGATCAAGCTGCTAGAGAGGGTGGGATTATGAAACTGGAAAGATTGATGGTGCTGGGGCTGTTATTGGCCCTGTGTCTATGGTTGTTGCCGCTAGTAGCGAAGGATAGTATGTCAGCATATAATTCGACTGCACTAGTGAATACGACTGTAAACATCACAAACGCCGCACCCCTTGTCACAAAAGTAAGAGCTCCTACCCCAATAAACCTTGTCGGCTATGCCAATCAGACAGTGGTATGCAACGTCACGACATTTGATTTTGATAATGATACATTGAAAGTAAATGCATCTTTCCACTTAAGTTCAGTCTCTCCGGTAGGGGCCGTGGATCAGAATTTCAGGTATCTGAATACAAGCTGCACTCAGTTGTCTGCGCAGAACGAATACATCAACTGGAGCTGCGGGTTTAGGGTCAATTATTTTGCGACGAATGGCACATGGTACTGCAATTCGACAGCTATCGATACAGCGCAGACATATGGGACGAACAGGAGCAATGCAGCCACATTAAATCCTCTTGTTGCCATAAAACTGACTCCTGTGATTGATTTCGGGGACATCCCGACAGAGAACATATCTGCTGAACAGATAGCAAATGTGACAAACGCAGGGAACAGGAATGCGAACATATCTGTCGCAGGCTTTGGGGTGAATCTTGGGGATAATTTGGCCATGGTCTGTTCATCAGGATCGATTCCAGTAGGTTATGAGAGGTATGACATAGTCCAAGGTTCGCCATTTGCATTCATGGTCCAGCTGACAGGTTCAAGCGTCATGCTCAACCCATACTTTGTGCCGCAGAGGACAAGCGAGACAGCAGATTCATATAACAGGACTTATTGGAGGATAGAGATCCCTACAGGAGTAGGCGGAGTATGCAATGGGAAGCTGCTCTTTTCAGCTACAGACAGGTTGAGCTGAGGATTTTTTTATTTGATATAATACTCCAATTAAATAATCTGGCATTTAGTCTTAAATTAGCCTGTAGTTTTTTGATGTCTTTTTTATTCTAGGAACATCTTGCGATAAATGGCAGATGTCAGTTGATAATCCTGATGACAAGATCTAAAAAAAGAGAAAAATAGCAGAATCTTATTATGGTATTTGTGGCTATGACCTGGATGATCTGAGGCATTGGCTGCCCAAATTTTTTCCTTATGAAAAATCCGGACATATCTGTTATAAATACAAGGGATGTCGCAATCAGTATCATATAGTTTTCATTATGGGTAGCTATCCAATAAAAATAAGTGGCAAGGATGACGACAATCTTATTTATTACATTCACGAGAAGCCCGATGCTGACACCATAGATGAGTGTAGCAAGCGTCGGGATGATTATGAATGTTATACCATATTCTATCCCGAATGCAAGAGTCAGGGCGATTGCAAGCAGGTATGTCGGTTCAATCTCTATATCTATCCTTAATTTGCTCCGTTTGAACCTGATGTAGCTGATGAGGACAATTGCAATCAAGGTGATGAATGCCTTATGGAACTTGATGAATATCAAGAGAGATATTGCAATGACCAAGGTCAATTTCAAGATGAGTTTTTTCTTTGCAGAGGGGATGAATCTATCTATTGGCCTTGTGCTCTTCTCAAGCCATTCTCTTTCATCTCTAAGGATTCTTCTTCTCATGCATAAGACTTAGCTGCAAAAATTTTATTAATGATGATTATATGTAATTAATTGATGATTGAGTATATCTTTAATATTTTTTTGTTTGCCATAGGCTTATTTGTGCTCATAAAAGCGTCTGATATATTTGTCGATAAGATATCTATATTTGCAAAAAGTGTCGGCATATCTGAATTCATAATCGGACTAACTCTTGTTGCTTTTGGGACGTCAATGCCTGAATTTGTCTCCTCTATAATCGCATCCATCAAGGGGTCGCCACAGCTTGTTGTAGGCAATCTGTTAGGGAGCAATATCGCAAATATCGGGTTGATCTTGGGGATTACAGGCATGATATCAGTCATCAGGCTGGAAGAGGGAGTTATAAGGCGTGATGGTTATATCATGCTTGCTTCTTCCATCATAGTCTATCTTTTCACAGTCTCGGTTGAATTGTCTAGGTTTGAGGCACTGATGCTGATAATGATGTATGTTTCATACTTGATATTCTTATTCAAGGAAAAGACAATCTTTGAGACTGATTTTTTTGAAGATTATCTGCATTTTTTCATAAATTTCCAATTCTTGAAGGTGCTAAGGAAGGTGAATCATGCAGGTGACCGCAGCAAGCATGTAGTGGCGTATAAGGAGCTTTTCATCTCATTAGGATGTCTAATATTCGTTATCATAGGCGCAGATTTGATAGTCGATAAGTCAATCTGGCTTGCAGGCGCTATAGGGGTGACTGAAGGTTTCATAGGGCTTACAATTGTCGCTCTAGGGACATCGCTTCCTGAATTGAGCATTTCTATCGCTGCAGCAAGGAAAGGCCAGGGAGATATTGCTCTTGGGAATATCCTTGGGAGCAACATTGTTAATATACTTTTCATATTAGGTGCCTGCGTATTGATAGCACCTATCCAATTTACAAGATTCACGACATTTTTTGTTGGGCCGTTCATGATTTTCTTGTCTGCCATGTTGATGATGTTCATAATAGGGAAGAACAGGCTGAAGAGATGGCAAGGTGCTGTCCTGGTGGGATTTTATCTCCTATTTATACTTGTAAGCATCGCAAATCAATTATTGAATGGCATTTTTACAGTCTAGTGATTTGGCTTGAATTCTTATCTGATTTTAATAAAATGTGCTTTGCAGTATCAATCGCTAAGGGATGCAGCAGATAATCTTAATTATGAACCTAAATATTTATAAAGGGGAAAGCCTGTTTTATAGTCTAACTGGGGTGATTAGTTAGCCT
>JAMPXQ010000106.1 GCA_023701075.1 Candidatus Woesearchaeota archaeon | reverse complement strand
TTTCTATAAGGATGCTTTTCTCAAGCATCTCATCCCCAAGCCTCACAGATATCGTGTTGACGCCTGTCTCTTTTGGTCTTATGACGAATTTTAGGGTCTTGTTCTCCAGGCTTCCGCTCCATCCTTCATCTGTGACATCTGTAGGCCTTTTCACAAGCTTGCCTGGAGTAGCTATCGTGAAATTGAATACTCTTCTCTTCCCATTGTTCTTCATGAAGACTGTGATATTGACATTTTCGCCTATCTCATACTTGTCCTTATCTGTTGTTATAGTCATCTCGATTTCAGGACTGCATGTGAGTTTTATGGCGTCAGAGAATACTTTCTTGGTCTCGAAACCATCGAAATAGCTGACTTCGGCTTTTGTAGAGCTATCTATCTTTCCTACAGCCTTTATTTCATAAGATATCTCTCTCACTTCCCCTTTCTTCATCTCCCCGTTCCATGATACTGTGTTTCCTTCATCCTCTGCATTATCTACTGAAATGATTTTTGCACCGTCCGGCAGGCGGTCTGTGAAAGAGATGTCTCCTTTTTCTCCTTTGTTTGTAAGTGTGACTGTGAATACAGATTTATCATTGATATTGAGTGCAGTCTGGCTGGCCGTCCTTGTTATCCGAATATCCGGTTTCATGTCATAGATATAGATATAGGCACGGTATTCCATCATATCCTTGTCATAATAGGATATGTTATAGCAGACCTTTCCAAATTCGATGAGCTCGCATTCGCGAAGCGGTATGCTGAGCGTATTTGTCCCTAGAAGAAGGAGGCTCTCTCCTCCTTTGGATACTGAGACATCATAATCAGCTCCATTATATGAGAACTGCTTCCCATTGTATATCCACCCGTCATACGAAGCAGATATCTCTGCAAGGAGGAAGAGTGCAACTAATGCATATATTATCTGTTTCATCTTAAGAGCTTGACAATCCTAAACATTGCAGTCTCGGGATATGCCACTATTGTCTCATCAAGATACTCGCTCAGCAGGTAGAATACAGTAACATTCTGGAAATTATCAAGGCTCCTGTTGTCCTCTCTTAACGAATCTGCGTCAAAGACAATGGCTCTGTCATTCCCAAAGAGCATGCGGTCAAATTCAGATTTCTTGAAATAGTCATTTGCTTTTTCCAGGTCTACCTTCTGTGACGCAGTTATTATCTTCCCATCCTCAAGGTAGAATATCTTCTTGTCAGATTCATATTGCTTGTAATCTGCAGATATCAGTATCCCTCCGATCGCGCCTAAGACTATCATGACTAAAATGAAAATCAGGACAGCCTTGAATGCATTGCTTATGAATTTGATGATGAGTATGAATAATAGGATGAAAAGTGCCAGGAGGATTAGGTTCATGTGATGATTTGAGTGCAAGGGGTTAATAAATGTTATCCTGGATGAATGTAGTTTATATTTTATTGTTTTCATCACTATTGAATAGAAACATTTAAATAATATATATTTTCTAGATCCCCTATGTCACGATTAATACCTAATCTTAATGAACCGTTAGGTGAAACACCTAAAGAAGTATATAGTGCATTTCTAAAGAATAAGATTTCTGATTTAGAAGCTGCAATTGAATCCGGGAAATCTTATGAGGAGATTGCTAATGGTGAAGTTATCTATATTGAATCCTGGTTTGATCCATTAGTGGATCCATATCAGATGCTTGCTAGGTTATATCTTGAATATGCTTTGGTTTCTGAAACTGGAGATTCTCTGCTATTCGCATATAAATCATTATTATTAGATTCAAACATTTCCGTCACAGATACATTCACGATACTAAAAGATTGGATTGAACCTCTGAGACTGGAAAATCTTTCTGAATTGGAAATGAGTGAATTGCATTATCACATCAATGATCTGGCATCTATGTATGTCGTTCAAAGAAAGCAAAAGATAGTGGATGCGATGCAAAACTTTGTCAATTACGCCAGACAGAATTTAAATGATTTAGGTGAACAGGTTATTACAAAAGAAGAGGATATGCTTGCATCTCTAAAGAGATTTGATCTTGATGCTGTAAATGAATGGGCTCAGAAGTTGAAACAGATGTCAGAATATGATTTTGAGAATGAGTGGAGTAGGGTTTCCGATATGGAAACTGATATGATATCTTTTGGTGCAGAATATGCCCTGATCAGAGAAGAATATAGAAGGAATCTTTTCAGGTGGGAACAAGGCAGTAGGTTCCCTGTTGCATCTCCAAGTAAAATTGATGCCGTATTTTCAGGAGATTATCCTAGTCATACAAGAATCAATGCTGAAGTTATTGGGATGATTGAATTTGATAGGAAATATTCGTTTAGGTTTCCTGAGATGGATAATGTCTGCGAGGCTATAGCTTCTGAAGTAACTAAAAGATTATCGCGTGTACTTGAAGCGTATGAATATAAGAGAGGCTATGCATATGAAACAATCACTGTTCCTGGACTAGGCGAAGTCCAGGTTACCCTGATGAATGGATTTGATGATACCGCTGATATTTTTTATCACATAGGGAGTATCCAGGGAGAAAACTTTGAGCTTCGATATTCTAGAGGGACTGGCAGGACATATATGAACATACTGGATAATTCGCTGGTTAGTGAAGTGAATATACATAAGAAAGCAAGTTTAAAGAATTGGTTCAGGGGAGAAGAGGTTACAATAAGAATTGATAAAGAATGGATTGAAAAGACAGTTTCTCTAGATGAAGCAATTGAAGCTGGGAAATGGCTCGAAGAGAATATATATTCTTTTATTCAAAAGATGCCAGAAAACAATGCACAGCAAGAATGGCCTGATCCTAAGAAAGATATGCCTGATTGGATATGGCCTATGTTTATTTGGATTCCGGAATCTGAAGCGCAGAAGATAATTTTAACTGAGGGTCATGATGAAAAGTTATACCCAAACGAAAGATACGCAGTTATTCCATATGGAAGATTCTGGATGGGAAGAGATGAAACTGTCCATCCTGTATCTGAAAATTCTTTGCTGATATTAGGTAACGGAAAACCGATCCCTAATGATCATCCTAGAAATTATCAGGTGCCTCTTTCTGAGGGACCTAATAGCACTTCTGTGACAGGTTATAGGAATTTATTATTTGAAGTCACTCTTCAGGATGCAAGGCATGTTTATATAGCTGATTCAAGCAATAATAGAAGATCGCATGCTGCAAGAACAATTATTCCGATAGTAGATTATAATGGTGAATTTGAAGAGCCTGTTGTTCTTCTTGATAGGACCTTGATGCTGAATGAAGTAAAGCATGTTCCAGGTGTAGTATATCAAGATTGGCATAGCTTCGAATAAAGAATCTATCATTTCTCAAAATTTATTAATATACTAGATTTTATAGAATGAATGGATATATTTTCAATAAAAGAAAGCCTTCATCCCTCTCTCTATTCCAAGCTGAACATATCCTCCTTCCGTCCAGCCCAGGAAAAGGCGATAAAAGCGGGCCTTTTAGAGCGTAAGAACATCCTGGTCTGCACTCCTACAGCCTCAGGAAAGACATTGATAGCGGAGATTGCTATGCTCCAAGGCATCTATAATAAGATTGGTAAAGCAGTCTATATTGTACCGTTAAAAGCGCTTGCTTCTGAGAAATATGATTACTTCAAGGAGAAATATCCTGATGTGAAGACTGCTCTCTCCATAGGTGATACGGATTCTTCAGACTCATACCTGGAAAAATTCGATATAATAATAACTGTCTCTGAGAAGCTGGATTCATTGATCAGGCATAAAGCCCCGTTCCTAAGATACATATCGACAGTCGTAGTGGATGAAGTCCATCTGTTGACAGACCCTGGAAGAGGCCCAACCCTTGAGATAACGCTAACGATACTGAAACAGATCCTAAAGAAAGCCCAGTTCCTGGCTCTTTCAGCGACCATAGGGAATCCAAGGGAGCTTGCAGATTGGCTT
The DNA here is from genome assembly GCA_023701075.1 of Candidatus Woesearchaeota archaeon. Classification (GTDB taxonomy): domain Archaea; phylum Nanobdellota; class Nanobdellia; order Woesearchaeales; family GW2011-AR15; genus GW2011-AR15. Next base: position 852 of record JAMPXQ010000106.1, on the reverse strand, counting down.
GGAGCTGAACTGGTCACTGATGACTGGCGCCCGATAGATCTAAAGAAGGGCATATTTCTAGGTGGCAGCATAGATTTCTATGATTGATGAAAGAATGATGGTTTCATTCAAGATATAATGAGCCAAGATAAGTGGTCACAAATTTCCAATATCCTAATATCATCAATATTGCGATGGCAAGTGCAATTAGGACAGGGATGAGTATCACGAGTGCGGCTTTCCCTAGGCTCAATCTATGCACTATCCTGATGACGGCGAGGTTCACTGCGACATACCAAATCCCGATTACCCCTGAGATGGCCGGCCCTATGACTGGTATTATAGTTATCCACATCACAACATAAGACATCCCTATTGGCCGAAAGAACTCAAGAAAAGTTGCTTTCCCTCCGAACAGCCATGCAAGGAAGTGCAATACCATAGTCCCTAATATTGCACCAATAAAAGCGCTTGAGATATAGAAGGCAAGCATCGATGGCGAGAGTTTAAGTGACCCTATTGCCTGTGCAGCGCCTACAAGCATCACTATCAGGAAGACATATGATGTAGAATTAGGGTCTTTGGCGGCATTTTTTATCTCGCTCTCATCCAGCCTGAATATGGCAAATCCGCGTTTGATGTATTCGATCATGATAAGGGAGATATTATGCAAGGTTTAAAACATTTATGTAGATAAAAAATAGAAAAACAAAAAATCAGAACTTGAACTTTGCAGCATATTTGCCGATAAGCCAAAGCTCTTTCTCTTCTCCTTTGATGATATGGATGAGAGACTGGATGAACCAGACGATCCCTAATACAACTACCAGGAAATATGTGATGAATCCAATAAGCACCATCATGAGTATCCCT
>JAMPXQ010000105.1 GCA_023701075.1 Candidatus Woesearchaeota archaeon | reverse complement strand
AGATATCTAGGGGTCACAAAATCATTCAGCATATGTTGTGCCAGTTTGACATTTACACCTGCTGCAGCCAGCCTTTCGTAATAGCCTAATCCTCTTTCTGCAGCCATTCTTGTTCCTTGGTCAACAGGTATCTCGATCACATACGACTCACTTTCATTATAAAGATAGAGATTGACTGAGGATGCTTGGGCACCATCCCATGTTGGTTGGACAATCGCATTTAATCCTCTGTTTAGTGCAAAACTTGCAACACTATGCGGTTTATCAATAAATGCAGCATTTCTTAAGATTGGTAGGACTTGAGATATTCTTTCTGTCGGATAATATATTCCTCGTAATGAATGGTAAACATCTTTTATATGGTCAATCCTAGCGGCATCCAGTGTATATGTATAGTTGGAAGGGCTGCCGCAGTTAGTCTGTTTATCATACTTGAATGTGAATCCTAAGCCAGTAATATCAGAAATAGTCTCTGCAGTGGTTATTATTTCAAAAAGTCGTTTCCATTGGTGAAAATTCAGTTCTTTAAATGAATTGAAATCTTCCGGTTCAAGATTCTCAAAAGGGTTTTTTTTAAGGATTATGTCGTTTATTGGTTCATTGTTTGCAAAGTCTCCAATCTCACCTAATTCCTCCTTTATCCCAAAAGTGATCATATCTCCATTAGAATAAGCATTATAGTTTAATGTCATGAAAACAGGGCTCCAGGTATTAATCCTAGTGCTGTCAAACCTTAAATATATATCTAGCTGGTCAATTCTTTTTTGTGAAACATTGCTGATAAATTCGTCAAGTGTATTGGTTGTTATCTTCATTTTACTTCTCCTTTTTTGTGACAGTTTAATTGATTTATAACTTTTTTGTTTATCACTACTATAAAATAACTATTCTATATGGTTATTCTATCTGTGATTTTTCTAGCAATCAAGGTCTGGTTTGTATAAGGCAGGTCTGATTTTTGCAGAACCCCTTCCCTCATCTCATACATCTCGACTTTCCCTTCCCATCTTGGTATCTTGTATGGATCAGTCCTAACATTTGTGCCGTATTTTGGATCATTATTTTTTCCTTCAATGGTCCAGCCAGCATCTTCCAAAGCCTGTTTCCATTCATCATGTGTCCAGAATGTGAAGCATTCTCTCATCTCGCTCATCCAGCTGTCTGTCCAGTCTTTCCTGGCCATGAATTCAGCAGCATGTTTCCTCTTTACCGCAATGTATTCTTGTCCATCGATCGTCTTCTCTTCGTATCTTACTTTCCATCTGCTGCTGAAATTCTTGTTGTTCGTAAGGTAATCTTGAGAGAATCTCTTGAATCTTGCATAAGTGGAGAGGCCTTTTAGGTGGGCATCTAGCATTTCAGGCTGGTCTATCTCAAAATGCCTGTTCCAGTCTTCATTGCTTCCGTCTTCTTTGTTCAGCAAAAGGTAGACGGTCTCATCTGGCCTGTCTGGTGCAACAGGGTCCTGGATTAGGAATGTGCCATTCTCATTCGTGTTCTCAAACACTAATCTGAAATAGTCCATCACGGATTTATACTTGTCCCCGAAAGTGAATATATGATGTATCATCGATGAACTTATAGTGGTGTCTCTTTTGAATCCGACAGCATCTTTCATCATCACATTCCCGGTTATGAACTGGGTGTTTATGTCTCTGAATCCGCCGGATGCATGTCTTCCATAGGCTAATTGTATCATCCTTGCATCATTATCTACGCCAATCAGAGTTATCTTGCCTAGCTCAGCAGAAGTCAACCCGATTTTCTGAAGATATTCCACATGCGTCTGGAGAAGGCTTCCGTCAGCACAGCCATCATCCACAACAGTGCCGTTCACTATAAACTCTTTTATATGCGCATGTTTTGCAATCCTGACTGCAGGGTTGGCCATGTCATAGTTATAAGTGGAATAATTTCTCTGCCAGTCCAAAAGGCCGGTCAGGGGATCTTTGAACGTCCTTCTGACATTCTTTAAGACATGTTCATTTCTTTTCAGATATTCTATGATGAAATTCGGGAGGTTCTCTCTCGCATAAGTGGTATCTAGGCATTCTGGGCCGATAGCTATGAGATTCTCAAGAACTTTCCATGGCGTTATAGCCTTGTATTTCAGTGGTTCTAAAGACTCCAGTTCAGCGCCCAGAACTGCAAACCCTTTCTTTTGGAATTGGTCTATTATTGCAGGTGTGGAACCATAAAATATAGTATTCTGATTATCTAATCTCCTCTCTTCGCCATAGATATACCTGCTTGCTGTATTGACAAGAATATCGACCCAGTGATCTACTCTTGCATAATGGTTGACATCTACTACATGGAAGCCTATGTTTCTCTTCTGGAGTTCAGACCCAAAAAGCTGAAGCTGGGCATATCTGTCTTTAAAGGGTACAGGGCTGTCTTTCCAGTTGTCCATATTTGCATCAGTGACAAGGAATGTGACGCTAGTTATCTTGCCATTTTCTGAAGGGGCATTGAGAAGGAATTCCAGTTCAGAGGTATCTGCTCCCATAATCCTCTGCAGGTCATTGGTCTGGAACAAAGTTATGAATGGAGCCCTGCCAGGTATTACTAAGTTGTATTCCTTTTTTCTTTTAGGCATATATCTGCTAGAAACAAGCTATTTATAAATCTTATCATTAGTAATTACTATGAGGTAGTATCCATATACGCAATCATGGAAAAATAAGCTTCTGCAACCTTCTTCATCATTTCCTTTGGGTATTCAGTATCTGCAAGGGTCATCCCTTCTAACGGTTTGTCAGATACGACCCCTGTAAGATAATAGCTTATTTTCCCTAGATTAGGATAATTGCTGTGGTAGCCATGATCCATCGATGCCATGACAGACCATTCCATCTCGATGAAATCCCCTCCTGCCATAAGGCTCTTATTTAGTGATTCTCTTGTTTGGTTGAGCACAGTGGTCATGTTAATCGTTGTCCCTTCAAAATTCTTGCCAATGTGTTTCAAGAAAGATCTCCTGCATCCATCATCCAATGCCAGCAAGTTGTTTATCGGATAAGCCCTCTTGTCACCGTTCATGACTTTGTTCTCATCAAGTGCCGAGACAGGGATGCAGACATCGCCTATGGAGATGTCGCTTCTTAACGCGCCTATCTTCCCGAAGTGGAAAATATGGACATCCATGCCTAAGTGGTAGGCGCTAAGGATGGAATATATCTGGTTGAGTACATTCTTTGCCTGGTCAGCAAAGATATAATCAAAAGAGACGACGATATTTTTCCCGATATTTAATATCTTGTAGTTCAGGTAATCGTTCTTATTCTCATAGCTGCATTCAGCATGAGGAAGAGAGCTGTGAGGGCCAAATATCACAAAGAACTTTTTTTGATGTATGAGACTGTCTCTATCGATCTTCTTGAATATTCCGGAGACAAGATCAAATGCGAACTCTTCAAATCTTCTGCTTGCCTTGGCCTCATCATTTTTATAGTTCCTTATTTCAATCTTTATGTCTCTTCTCAGTTGGCTTTTTATCTCATTTGTCAGGTCAATATCCCTAACTTTCCTGGTGACGCCTCGAGCATTCACTATGTGAATTTCCCCCCTTGCCAATGACCAGAAATGTGCTTCAGTGGATTTCAATGGGAAGTATCTGATTGCATCATTTAGCTTATTCTCGACTTCAGCCGTCTTCTTGGCATTATGTATGATTATTTTTTTGAGCGATTTTAGCTGAGCCTGTCTGAGTAGGTTATCAGGATGCAGCTTTCTCTCAAAGGTATAAGTCTTTCTCTGGTTCTCATCCATAACAAGTGTCATTTTCAGTAATGCTTTTAAAGTAATAGATAAATTTTATGTTTGATGAACTTCAACCTGGAGAAGAAGCAGGCAATCGAGAAGATTGGCCATGACAAGTCAAAGAAAGGGGATATCGATATCCAGATACTTCCATTGGTGAACAAGATAAACACAGATCCGGATTATTATACGACGAGTTCATGTGCAGGCCGCATCCTCCTTATAGTCCCGGGAGAGAAGAAGAATAAGACAGAGTGGCCATATGTATCCCATGATATGGTCAGATTTAAGGAATTAGGGTCAATCCTGGCAGATCTGCCGGAAGAGACGATGTGGTTTAGGATGGAACACCCGATAATCCACATCTCCTGCAGGGATATGGCAGCGGCAGACAGGCTTCTGAAAGCGGCAAATGACACAGGCTTTAGGCGTTCAGCCCTCCTCACATTCAGCAACAGGATAATCGCAGAGATAATGATACCTGAGAAGATGGATGTGCCTATATCTGAAAAAGGGGTGTTGTTGGTCTCGATCGGCTATGTCAAGTACTTGATAAAGCACGCAAACAGGAAGCTGAAAGAATCAAGAAAAAAATTAAAGAAATTAGAGTCTTTGTTCTGATTATCTCTTTAGCAGCAGTACTATCAATATGAAGAATATCAATAGTGCAACTAAAAACAATGCTCCAAGCATCATGAGGTACTGTGGGGATTCAAAGAAATCTGAATCCTTCTTGTCATCCACGACAACTGGGGTTGTTGGAACTTCTATGACCTGAACATCAGTATTGCTGTCATCTACGACATCATCTGAGTCATCATTTGCATTGTCATCATCATTGTCGTCAGGGACATTGTCTGTGACACAGTCATTGACTTTTAGGCTTACGCTCTGTGTGTCTGATTCCTTGTCATAGTCATAGTTTGACCTTACATTGATGTAGTAGGTTCCTGGCTCAGTGCCTTGAGGTATTGCAATCTCAAATGTCTTTGTGACAGAATCTCCTTCATCGATCTCGATGTCAAACTCTTCATCTGTGATGTCAAGCCTGTCAGATTCAATGAATATTGATGCATCGTTCTGGTCATTCTTTCCTGTGTTCTCTACTTCTACTCTCAAAGTGGCTCTTGTCTGCCTGCATTCAAGTGAAGTAGGTGTGAGTGTCGTTTCAGTT
>JAMPXQ010000104.1 GCA_023701075.1 Candidatus Woesearchaeota archaeon | reverse complement strand
TTTTGCTTCTTCCTGCATAAGTCCTGTGCTAGGCTCATAGATTATCTTCTCACCAAGGATTGTCCTGTCCTGCAACGTGATCTTCTTCACGCCGAATCTCTCTGGATTTTCAAATATCCTGCTACCTTTCTGCAGGCCAAAGACACTCAATGAGACCAGGTCAATAGATCTTGTGTTCTTTTCCAGGAATTCAATAGTCTCCATGAATTCTTTCTCTGATTCTCCAGGAAGGCCGAACATGACATAGGTGATATTCTTGACACCGGCTTTCTTAGATGATTCCAAGACTTTAGCTATATCCTCTATCTTTGTCCCTTTATCCATCATATCAAGCATCTTCTGAGAGCCTGATTCAACACCCCATGCGACACACCTAAGGCCATTCTCATATAATGAAGGCATTATCTGGATAAGGCCTTTTAGAGGACGGAGCTGGCACCACCATATAACCTTAAGCTCCTTCATCAAGACGGCAATCTCCTTGAGACGAGGGATCGGAAAATCATCATCGATGAAATATATCTTTTTTATGCTGTTCTTTATTATTGTTTCTTTTATCATCGAAAGTTCAAGGTAGGAATAAGGCTGGTTGCCGTGATGCGTGCAGAAAGTGCACCTCTTATAAGGACAGGATATCGATGTCCTTAGCAGATAGACCATCTCATTTGTGAAATAATCTTCCTTATCATACTCTGAATAATCCAAGACTACGTCTTTCATTGCTGAAAATTCCCTTGCTCCTAGAGCCTTCAGATATTCAATGAATTTCTGGTGTGTCGGCAGTATCTGGATGTCCTTAAGCTTTGAATAATCACCAGGGCCTCCAATAACCGTCTTTATGCCTTTTTCATTCAGTGCATCTATGATATTCTGTGCAAAATAGATCTGGCTGTTATATGTGAGGCTTATCCCGACAACATCAGGTTTCTTCTTTATTATCAATCCAATGAGATAATCGCTTTCCTTGACTTTTCTCCCTTCCCGTGATTCTTTAGATAATGTCTGGTAGTCAAGCCTTGCGCTGCTCTCAAACTTCTCCAGCGCTTTTACAAAATCCTTCTCTTTTTCCTTGTATATCTCCTTGAATACCTTCTTATGGTATTTTGCGTTCAGGTCGAGTGCTATGACTTCCTCATCAAGCGACGCAGCCAGGACTGCCTTCATCATGGTTATCGAATAAGGCATGACTGTAGGTATGTGCACCGGAAGGTTCAGAAGCAGTATTCTCATATCAAAAAAAGAAAGAACAAGTTATATTATAATCTATTCTGAATCGTCAGAATCCTCTTCTTCTTCTTTCTCAATCCTTTGCAGCTCTTTTGTGAATTCTTCTTCAGTTATCACTTTCTTCTTTATGAGGAGCCCTATCAATGTGCCCAAAAGGACGTTATTGTTGTAGACTACATCTTCCATCTCTACGTGCTCGTGGTCATGACTGTGCTCGTGCTTCTTGCCATGTCCGTCTCCACTGCAGCAGCATGAATCTCCTGAATCTTCCTTACAGCATTTATCTTTTTTTTCGCTCATTTGAATTCCTCCTAACGTAATCTCTGAGATTATCAGGATTATCAGTAGTTATTAAATATATCCCTTATCCAAAAACTGTGCAGAGAATACCGATTGATATCATTAGCCTATTGGCCGCTTCCTATATAAAAAAATATGAAAATAAATAAAAAAATTAGAACTCTAAACTGAATTAGAACTTCTTATGTTTCTGGTAGCAATTTCTGCAGTATACTGGTTTACCATCTGTTGGTTTAAATGGGACCTGACAAGCCTCGCCGCAATCTGAACATACAGCATCATGCATTTCCCTAGGACCGCCAAAACTTCTATTGTTGTTGTTTCCAAATGCCATTCTTTTCACCTTCCGATACTTAAGATCTGAGAAGCAGACTCTTTCGTACTAATTTTACAGATTTGCTCCCTATTTATAAATTTATCCTTGCTTTTTGGTCCCGCAAAGCATTTAAACAGCCAAAACATTGATTTTCTTAAGGGTGATAATCATGAGAGAAGTACTGCTTAAATGTTTCAAGTGCCATAAAGAATATCCATCCAGCGACATGAGATATGTCAGCACGAATATACTTTGCTGCAAGAACTGCCTTGATAGGGGTGCAAGCATAAGTCCATCTCCAAAGGAATCTTTGAAATCAAGCGAGCCTAAGGTCAATAAGACTGAATATCAGTGCAGGAAGTGCAAATATACCTTCAAGAGCAACACTGTCTCCAATACCTGCCCTTACTGTGGCAAGAGAGATACGCTTGTCGTCTTGAAAAGCGTTCCGGCATCAAACCTGATAGCTGAAAGCTCAAATAAAGCGTATGATTGGTGATACTATGGTAGATGTCAAATGTGCAAGATGCGGGAAATCTGTACCTGCTGAGGATTTTGTCCTGGACCATAGATATAAGACTGTCGTCTGCCCTGCATGCGCAAAAGAAAGGACGCCTGCTCCAAAGGAGCCGACTGCTGAACCTAAGCATCAGGAACCTATTGGACATAAGCTGGAAGTCTATCACGATGATTCCCATGCAGATAAGCATGATGCACTTAGGCCGGATGCATCCGGTGAAGACAAGATAAAGGTAAGGTGCAGGAAGTGCAAGTTTGAATTCAAGTACAATAAACTGCTCAAGACGCCTACAAGGTGCCCTTACTTCAATACTGAAGTAGTATTCAAGTGAACCTGATTGTTTCCTTATATTCTTTATATGAATAGGCTATGGAATATAGGGTTGAGAATGCTATTGGAACAATGATGAATATCCAAGAATATGCCTCAAAAAGCATACCTATGAATGCAATTAGTCCAGATATCTTAAATAGCTTCCCTCCTACCTTATGAGTCTTCAACCATATCTTTTCGCTGTTCAAGGTCCATGGTGTCCTTATCCCGATGAACCAATTCCTTCTTGTCTTTTCCAGCAGGACACCTATATGATAGAACAAGACACTTATCCCTATAGGCATTATCAAGTTTGGGCTCATATGGACCCCAAGATTCCATAGGAGTGTCCATATGTAAATAAAAAGCATATATATTGAAAAAACAATGAGAAATCCATGATAATCCCCCTTGAACCTATCTATGTTCTTATCTAATGGGTCTATCCTAGGAAGCGTCAAAAGCAAGAGCATTAAAGAAGCGTGGATAAATGGTATCAAAAATACTCCCCAAAATCTTGACATGTAGTCATCAACTTCGCCTCTGATGTTCCAGTGAGATGCCATCTGTCCAGGCATCCTCGGATAGATATATAGCCCTATAATTAAGGATATGAGACTCATTGAAATGATGACAATCACTTTTTTGTCCATGCAAGATATCATAATAGCTTCAATTTATCTAATTTATGCCAAGCCTTTGAAAAAATCCGGAAATATATTCATTTCCTGAGATGATACTGCACGCTGATATATGATGTCCTCTTCCTGAAATGTATCGCTGTCTTGAGCGCAAGAGCTGTCTGGTTATGGAGGATGTGGTGCCACCAGATCTTTGGGACGAATTCAGGGATCACGACAGTGACATTAAGGGTCTTGTCTTTTTTTTCAAGCTCATCCAGATATTCCATGAGCCTCCCAGTAAGCACCCTATAGGGTGAATCCAGGACGATAAGCTTCATGTCAGGGACATATTTTTTCCATTTCTCCATCAATCTATCCCTTTCTTTTCCGCTGATGTCAACGTGCACAGCCTGTACATCGTGGCAGAAAGTCCTTGCGAATTCAAGGGCCTGTATTATCCCTTTATGGAACGATGGAACAAGAACTATCATCATGTGCTTGTTTTTCTTGAGCTTCAATGGTGCTTTAAGATCTGAGACTGTAAGCTGTTCTGCTACAGATTCATAATGCCTCTTGATTCCTTTGAACAGGAAGTTGAAGAAAGCAACTAATACTATTATAACCCATGCGCCATGCATGAATTTTGTTATCAATATTATGAAAAGCACGATTGTTGTCAAGACGAATCCGATGCCGTTTATTATTATTGATTTCACCCAGCCTTTCTTCCTTAATGTGAAATGCCTCTTTATCATGCCTGCCTGCGAGAGGCTGAATGATGTGAACACGCCAATTGCATAAAGCGGGATCAGCATGTGTACACTGCCGTGGAACCCGATTATCAATAGGGAAGAGAAAAATGCAAGGAATATGATACCATAAGTATATACAAGCCTATCTCCAAGCTGAGTGAACTGCCTTGGCATGAACCCGTCTCTTGCATGGAAATAGCATAGTCTTGGGAAATCTGCAAAACTTGTGTTTGCGGCAAGGAAAAGTATCATCATGGTCGTTGCCTGAACCAAGAAATAAAACCAAGTCCTGCCGAACATGTTCTCTGCAATCAGGGATACAAGAGTCCTGCTGTGCTCTGGGTGGATATGCAGCTGGTTAGCCAGGAAGGCTATACCAAAGACCAATACCGTAATTATTATGGCCATGACTGTCAGAGTCTTCTTGGCATTCTGAGCTTCAGGTTTCTTGAATGCCAATACTCCGTTTGATATCGCTTCTACTCCAGTGAGAGCAGTGCATCCGCCTGAAAATGCCCTAAGAAGCAAAAATAAGGATATGCTTGAGAGGATAGGGACCTGCTCCTGTATTATTGTCGGAGTGAGAGTCCCTGTAAAAAATCTATAGAACCCTACGCCTATCATCGCTACATAGCTGCCTATGAAAAGATATGTAGGAACTGAAAAGAACAGCCCTGATTCTTTCACCCCTTTGAGGTTCATTATCATTATGAATATCACGACGCAGACTCCGATGAACACCCTATGCGGGAATAAGCCAGGAAAAGCTGAAGTGAGAGCGGCTACTCCTGCAGCTACGCTTACAGAGACTGTCAATATGTAATCTAGCAGAAGCGAACTAGCTGCTGCAAGTCCTGGAGTGACTCCTAGGTTCTCCATCGCTACAGTATATGAACCTG
>JAMPXQ010000103.1 GCA_023701075.1 Candidatus Woesearchaeota archaeon | reverse complement strand
CATATTTCTGATTATGGAGCTAATAACTTTTGAAGCCATATATGACATGGTAAGGAAAGAGAAAGGTTCCGAAGAGCTTCAGCAGTTGAACCCAAATACCTATGCGCTTATAGCGTTCTACCTAAGGACAAAGCTTCAGATATATAAAGAGGCGAAGGAGAAGAGTCTTGCAGATACAAATAACATAGAATCCCAGCTCTCGAGTGCAAGGAGCCTCACAAGAGAATTATATGAAAGGCGTGAGAGGAAGATAACGCAGCTGGCGCTCAATAAGAGCAGGACGCAGAGCGACAAAGTCGATTTGAATGGCCTTCTAGCCAGCGAAAAAAAGATTTTTGAAGAGCTTGTTATCTTGTTTGATAGGTATAGGAAAGAGCAGCTGCTTGAAGCAGTGAATGCAAGGACTCCTGCTGTAGAAGATGACGTTGAAGAGGAGGAAAAACAAAAGAAAGAAGATGAACAAGCACCAAAAGATCCAAGTCTGCAGCCAAAGATAGAACCTGGGATTGATGCCCAAAGTGAAAAAGAGCCTATTGCTGAAGAATTATTGATGATAAAATTCTTGGCTGAGGTCCCTAAATTCTATGGCCCTAACCTTGAGATATATGGCCCATTTAAAGCTGGAGACATAGCAAATCTTCCTAAGATTATAGCAAACATACTTCTGCATAAGAAAGTCGCTGTTTGATGCAACTAAAGATAGTCTTGAGAAATCCAAGTGCTGCTAGGAAAAGTAGTTTTGCCCTGAGGGGTAACTAGATAATCAACAGCTAGCCCATGATATTTTTTATTGAAAGCTACACCCAGTGTTACGGTCTGACCATCTGTCAATCCTTTCAAGAATTGAGCAACAGAAGCTTTTTTCATTTGATCCATGGTATAATCTACCATATCCGACTGCAGATCAATACAAAATAATCTTCCTTCTTTGCAAGTAGGATCATAGCATTTACCAGAGATATAATTATCATTTATCACTAAATCCGATATGATGGCTTCAATCTCTCCTTTTTCTCCGTTCCTATTCAGATCAGCTATCTGTTTAGTTGAATATTTTACCTCTTCCTTTGATAGATCCTTAGTTTCTACTTCAAGCATCAATCTATTATAAACATTAGTCAAACCCATATCCTCAAGTACTGCATAGACTTTTTCCAAAGCATCTTGATAACCTAGTTTTCTGCCTACTTTTCTTTGGATATACCCCATAACTGCAGAGCCAGCAATCGCACCAACTGCAAACGCAGTCCCAGCTATTGCAGTAATCTCAGCTATAGTTTCTAGATCAGGCATAGTCATCAATGCTGTTGATGAACAGGATATATATAAATCTTACTAAATTAACTACTTAATAGTAGTATTAAAGATGAACAGCAACTCAAAAACAAGGTACATTGCATCACAGATAAAACAAACCACAAAAAAACAATTGTTAAAAACAAAACAGAATATAATTAAAGATATTTAGACAATCTCTACTCTTTTTGCTCTGAAGCCCTTTTTCTGAAGGTGGAACTTCTTGCATACTGAACACTGGAACTTCAAGTCTGTCTTCTTGGTCAGTTTCTTTCCAGTCATCTTGAACTTTGTGACTGCTGGTTTTGAATACCTACCTAGGTTTCCAAATCCTCTTGCCTTTCCTCTCATCTTAGCCCTGGTCTTGCTACCATATTTCATGGTGCTTGGCTGCCCTTTCTTGGCCTGGAAGACCTTGTGCTCTGTGTGTTTCTTGCAAATCGGACAATAAGTGTTCTTTGATTTTGGAAGTTTCATCCTCTCATGGAAAAAGGAGTAGTTTAAAAAGATTTCGCATGGATAGGATGGCATGGCTGCAGGAATGAGACGCAAATTCAAAGAATTTCATCTTAGCCTGGAACAGAACTTGCAAAGCAGTAGCTTTAAATATCTCATCGGGTTTTTTTAATGTATGAAATTCAAAACAACAAAAGACATTCCGGTTTCAAAGACAATCATCGACCAGGTGATAGGTCAAGAGAGCGCTGTAAGGATAATAAAGAAGGCTGCGCAGCAGAGAAGGCACGTGCTCCTCATAGGCGAGCCTGGGACAGGAAAATCCATGCTTGGGCTTGCGCTTGCAGAGCTCCTTCCAAAAGAGAAACTTACTGATATCCTGTCATTCCCTAATCCTAATGACGAGAACCAGCCATTGATAAGAACCATGCCTGCAGGGCAGGGCAGGGAATTTGTCATACGCTCAAAGATACAGAGCAGCTCAAGCCTCAAGAATGTCAATGTAGTGATGATAATATTGGTGCTGATTGCGACATTCCTGCCATATTATCTTTGGAAGAACAACTTTTTCGTCCCTAATAATCCTACAGCGAATGCGATAATATATTCAGCCTCGATGGTCACAGGCATGGTATTCATCTTCGGCTTCATATTCATGCTCAATTTCGGGAAGAAGATGGACAACAAGGCCATGATACCAAAGGTCATAGTCGATAATTTCGGAAAGAAGCAGGCACCGTTCTTTGATGCGACAGGAGCTCATGCAGGAGCGCTTTTAGGCGACGTCCTTCACGACCCGTTCCAATCAGGCGGCCTAGGGACACCGTCGCATGAGAGAGTCATTGCAGGCATGATCCATAAGGCGCACATGGGCGTATTATTTGTAGACGAGATAGCGACACTTGAACCGCAGACTCAGCAAGAGCTTTTGACATCGCTCCAGGAAGGCAAATACGCAATCACCGGGCAGTCTGAAAGAAGTGCAGGCGCAATGGTCAGGACTGAACCTGTGCCATGCAATTATATCCTTGTAGCTGCAGGAAACCTAGAAACTGTGAAGCACATGCACCCTGCACTCAGGTCAAGGATAAGGGGCTATGGTTATGAAGTGTTCATGGATGAGACTATATTAGATACTGAAGAGAACAGGGATAAGATAGCGATCTTTGTAGCACAGGAGATAAAGAAGGATGGGAAGATCCCCCATTTCGGAAAAGACGCAGTAGATGAGATAATAAAAGAAGCCATGAGAAGAGCCAACAGGAAAGGCCATTTGACATTAAGGTTGAGAGAGCTGGGCGGTTTAGTCAGGGCTGCAGGTGATTTGGCATCTGAAGAGAAAGCGACACTTGTAAAAGCAGATCATGTCAAGAGAGCAAAACTGATCGCAAGGACTCTTGAGCAGCAGATTGCAGATAAGTACATTGAAAGGAAGAAAGAATACGAAGTGATAAAGACAACTGGAAGACAGATAGGTAGGGTCAATGGACTTGCTGTCATGGGAGACGGCGCTGCATTCTCCGGCATCATCCTTCCTATTGAAGCAGAAGTCACAAAAGGCGGGAAAGAATCAAAGGTCATAGCGACAGGAAAGCTTGGCGAGATAGCAAAAGAAGCGATACAGAATGTCACAGCGATAGTCAGGAAATACTTCGGTGAGGATATCCAGGACAAATATGACATATATGTACAGTTCCTCCAGACATATGAAGGAGTGGAAGGGGATTCAGCAAGCATAGCTGTTGCGACAACAATAATATCAGCGCTCAAGAAGATCCCTATAAAACAGGACTATGCAATGACAGGAAGCCTTTCAGTGAGAGGAGAAGTCCTTCCTATAGGCGGAGTCACAAGCAAAGTAGAAGCAGCGATAGAGGCAGGAATAAAAGCGGTGATTGTCCCTGAAAGCAACCTAAAAGACATAGTGATACCAAGCGAGCAGCTCGCAAAGATAAAGATAATACCTGTAGAGACAATAATAGAAGTGCTGGAGAACGCTCTTGACTGGAAAGGGAAGGAGAAGATACTGAAGCAGATAAAGGCAAATGAATGAAAGCATCCTTCTAAAGATTTCTTTATTTTTTTCAATATCCGGCCTTGTTGCATTGTTTTTTCTATCATATCATATCCAATCAACAGATACCACTGTGAAAAAACTGTTCCATAAAGATGATACAATGGAGCTTTCTGGAAAGATTGTATCAATAAAAAGCAATGGCAAGACGACATTCCTGACAATAGAAAAACCTATCTTGGTGAAAGCGATAGCATTCTCAAACATTAGTCTGATGGAAGGGCAGGAAGTCAAGGTTACCGGGAAGAAAGAGGATGATGTGATGATTGTCGAGAAGATTGTGCTTGATTAAATGATATCAATCTAACTGGGCAATCCTTGAACTCAACAAGGTAAATGAACCAAAATACGATTAAGAAAAATTGAAAAAAGATTAATAAAAAAAACTTATCCGAAATAGCTCATCTTCTTCTTGTCTGCTTCCTTCTCGACACTTGTGCTCTGCTTCATTATCGACTTGAACTTTGATTCAAAGTCCTGTGCCTGCTTGAGAAGAGGCTTATAATCCACTTCCAGTCCCAGATAACTGTCAAGTGCCTTGATTATATTAGAGGCGGCTTTGCTGTCCGGCATATTGGCTTTTGATTCAGCAAAAAGACAGGTTATAGGCTTATGCGTCCGAAGCATGATTGCGCCTGAGACACCGACGATGATTGATTCCTTCAGGCTAAGGAGCCCCTGTTTTTCCAATATCTCTTTTTTCTTTATATCATTGGTGTAGAAGAAAACCTTCTCAGATTCCTTCACCTGCGGGCTTGAGACTCCTTCAAGACTTATTATCTCTGGACATGCAAGCGCATCCGCCATCTTAAGGATAGTGTTGCAAAGCTTCCATTCAAGCCCTTGTGAATTCAGGATAGTATGCAGTATCACAAGATTGTATTTCTTGTCATAGAATATCCCCATAGGGTCGACCAGCTGCTCATTATGTATAGCGACAGTCGCCGGCAGCTCATCATAATGGAATGCTCCGATCTTCTCTGCATTCAAGTGCTCGATGAGGAATTCTGTGGCGATGGTTCCAATGAGCCCAAAACCCGGGAACCCATTGATGATCCTTGCTTTCAGCGGTTTCTTAATTAATCGTATGTCCATTGACTATGCACCTCTTTAATTCTTAAAAAGACTATTCATCAATCT
>JAMPXQ010000102.1 GCA_023701075.1 Candidatus Woesearchaeota archaeon | reverse complement strand
ACCTCTCCCAGAGCTGGCAGCTCTACGCAGAGGCAGGCATCTTCGCTCTTGGTAAGATATATAATATGAGCCCCACATTTCGAAGCGAGAAATCAAAGACCTCAAGGCACCTTGCTGAGTTCTGGATGGCAGAGATGGAATCCTCCTGGATGGGTCTTGATGAATGCGCACAGGTTGCAAAGGACGAGATAAAATTCATCGTGAAGAAAGTCCTGGAGAACAATGAAAAAGATTTGAAGGTCCTGGAAAGGGACATCTCAAAATTGATGCCTACTGTTGAAAAAGATATCCCTACAGTAACATATACTGAAGTGCTAAGGCTTCTGAAAGAGAAGAAAGGCATGGAAGTTGAGTGGGGCAAGGACCTAAGGACTATTGAGGAAGAGAAGGTCATGGAGCTCTTTGATACGCCGGTGATAGTGACTGAATACCCTAAAGAGATAATGGCATTCTATAAGCAGAGGAAGCTGCCAAGACCTAAAGAAGCGCCGGATGATGTGGCCCTCTGTTTTGACATGTTGGCTCCAGAGGCCTATGGTGAGATTGTAGGCGGCAGCCAGAGGGATACAGATATCAAGGAACTGATGACTTATCTGGAGAAGCAGGGTGAGAACCCTCAGATGTATGAATGGTATCTTGACCTTAGGAGATATGGCAGTGTCCCTCATTCTGGTTACGGCCTGGGTGTGGAGAGGGTAGTGAGATGGATCTGCGGTTTAGAGAATATAAAAGATGCAATCCCGTTCCCCAGGACGCTTCTTAGGAAGGCGCCATGAGTTATGGATTTACCATGATCCATGATTTTGATTTATTTGATGCAAAAGGGTATCTGAAAGAGAATTTCTTGGATGACCCTCCTGATAGCGAAGACCTTGGGCTGATCAGTTTTTTTGATAGGCATACTGATGAAAGAGAGTTGCAGCTGGAAGTGTTTGGCGGCCCGACAATCTATCAGCTGCTCCCTTCGATAGGCAGGGTGAAGAAGATAGTCTTTGCGGAATTCAATGCAAGCAATCGAAAAGAAGTCATGGATTTCATCGCATCAGCTAAGGATGCATTTGGCTGGGAGGCTCATATCAGGGCGTTCCTAAAGGAGAGGGACCATTCGTCCTATGAGCCAGACATAACTGAAGTGAAACGAAGTATCAGTTCTCTTGTGGCAGACGTAATCCCTATGGACATAAGAAAGGATGATCCTCTTCTAGGTTATCCTCATAAAAGATTTGACCTTGTATCATGCCATTATGGCATAGAATCTGTGACAGATGATAAGGCTGCATTTTTAGGTTATTTTTCAAGACTGGTGAGATTGCTGAGGCCTGGCGGGAGGATGAACCTCAGCATGCTTGAAGGTGCAACCCATTATTTTGCAGGTACCCAGGTGTTTCCTGCATATCCTATAAAGAAAGAAGAGATGCATGAGTTGCTGAAGTCATTCAGATTCAAGGATATAGTCTCAGAAAGAGTCATCCCAAGCAACAGGCGGCCTTATGGCAGCGTATTCTATATGACAGCCATAAAAGGATAGGATAGCAGGGAGTTAAAGGACCATAAAGTTTTTATTCTTTTGTCATTCAGTCTAGACTATGAAATCACAGGTCTCTTTGTATATCATAATAGGGCTTGTGGTTGTGATTGTCTTGGCAGCCATATTTCTGCCAAAAAAGGCCCAGCAAAATGATCTTGTGAAATTGTCATTGGACAAGGCCGGATTTCAGTCTTACTTTGAAGAATGCAGCAAGCTATCAGTTATAGATGGCAACAATAGATATGGGTTGAGCGAATCCACAAGATCAGAATATCAGCAGCATGTCTCAGCAAAGCTTAGGGAATGTTCAAGTGAATATCTGACAAAACTTGAAGAGAAAGGTCTGAATGTCACAGATGCTGATATCACTGTTGTTCTTGAGATAAATGATGTGAATGCGATTGTCACAATAATCTATCCAGTCTCGATAAGTCTTGGAAGCTCCACATATGTATATGATGGATATGAAGAGACTTTTGAAAAGCAGAGAGTGATTGAACCGCAGGATACTGTAGGGAAGAATGTGGTATCAAGCGACAATAATTTTCTCATTTCCTCAGATGAGCCATTGCAGTTCATTGATATCTATGGAAAGCCAGTGAAGAAAGACATTGTCCTAAAGATCGCTGATAAGAGAGAATTTGATGGCGAGGAGCTTGAGAGCAGTTTGGTATATGGCATAACACCTATCGGACAGTTCTCAAAAGAGCCTATAACAATAAAACTATATGTAGAAGGGTTCGTACCACCTGAGTTATATAATAAGATAAGGATTGCCTGGTATAATCCGCTCTCCAATACCTGGATGTACTATGCAGATGCAAAAGTCAAAGATGGTGCCATAACAACAGATGTGCATTATACTTCTTATTACGGGCTTACGACATCAAGACCTACGCCAAATAATGTTCCTACACTTGGAACTTCTCAACCCATGATACCTGGCCTGAATGAACCTATTCCACAAGGGACTTCCGGTTTTGGAAGCAGTTCAGGATTTACCGGAAGCTATACCCCTCCAGACACTAGTTATAATAATGTGCCTGGAAATGATGTTAAAAAGATTTATGATACAATAAAAGCGGAGATGCATGCAAATTATGTCTTATCAGTGGATCCAAACTGTGTCCCAGAGGGTGGATTTTGTTGGACTGGTTCGACCGATAGATGTGGGGTAGCAGCAATCTATTGTACTGAAAGAATCTATAGTATGTCAAATAGCGAACTGAATCTATTATTTAGGCATGAATTAACACATAACCTACAGCAGAATAATGGCGGGTGTGCTTCCGATGACAGACCAATGAAAGAATGGGGTGCTGAATATTACGCTGGAAGCACATATTATGCATTTGTTATGGAAGAAGGAAAATTGCTTGCTCATGTAGCTGCAGAAAAAATGCTGGAACAGCCAGGATGCACTGAAGAGATATTAAAGAATGCTGCATTTTGCTCTTCAGCATCAGACGTAGCATTGATGAAAGAAAAATGTCTGAAAGCTAACGAATTATCTGCATATGGTAACAGCGGACTAAATTGAATAGTTAGTAAAGATACATCTCGCTCGTCAGCCGTTCATTTATCTCTCCTCTCAGGTTCTTGCCGATGAGTCCTTTCACTTCTTCTGGTTTGTAATTTCCTAGAAGCCATGAAAGTTTCACAAGTGCAGTATTTGCAAGCATATCCTCTCCGGATATGACACCTAGGGCTGTGAGGTCAGTGCCTTTATCATATACATGCAGGTGCACTCTCCCATATATTGTCTGCGTCGTCATGACAACCACGCATCCTGAATCAACGACTTTCTTTATTGCAGGATAGATCTTCCTATGTATCTCGCATATTTCATTAGGCACCTGTCCGGGCGTATGCCCTAGTCCAGTGCCTTCGATCACAAGCCCCTTGTATCCTTTATAGAACTCGAACTGCTCAGGGAACATGTTCACATGCACTTTCAATAGCCCTACCCTTTCTTCCATCTTAGGCTTGATTAGAGGTTTTCTGTCCTTGTCTTTTTTTGTGTACTCTTTGGTTATGAAATCTATCTTCTTTGTGTTGAAATTTACTCTTGCAATGATATCCTGATTGACTGGCTTGAATGCATCTCTCCTGGATGAATGCAGCTTATGTGTCTTGCATCCCGGAAGTATTATGCAGTTCTCATCATCCATGCTTTCATGCATGCATATGGCAACACCTGAGAAATCTGTATTGGTTATGAATTGCGCAGCGCATATCAGGTTCATTGCAGCGTCGCTGCTTCCCCTGTCAGAGCTTCTCTGCGCCCCTACGAAAATGACTGGGATCGGCAGTTCTTCAAGTATGAAAGACATTGCAGCAGAAGCCACTGCCAGATTATCAGTCCCCATGCCTATTATTATCCCTTCACACCCAGTTTCGATCTCTTTTTTCACTGCTTTTGCGATCAGTTCAAAATGTCCGAACCTCAGGTCATCAGACCACATCTTTGCGATGAGATTAGAACGAAGATTTGCAATCTTTGAAAGCTCAGGGAACATATTAAGGAGCTCATCAGGCTCAAAAGAGCTGTATACTGCTCCGGTCCTATAGTCGATCTTTGAGGCTATCGTCCCTCCAGTATGCAGGATAGATATTGTCGGCAGGTCATCATCTTTCGTAAGCTTTGCATGCTTTGCTTTTGTGTCTTTATGTTTCTCCAATACTTCAGTCTTTTTTATCTTGCTTTTCTCTATCCCTATGTTATATCCATTCTTTAATTTGAGAATCAGCGTGTCTTGCCCGCTCTCTTCAAGTGAAGGCATCAGTATCCCTTCATGTTCCTCATCTTTTGTGAAAATCTTGATTCGGTCTCCTATTTCTGCCATGGCCCAGATGAAGTTATGAACTTTAATAAATCTTTTGTAATGATATTGAGAAGGGATATAGAAAAAGAGATATTGAAAAAATAATAATTGATTATATGTCGACAAGTCCTGCAGTCTCTACCATGAAGGCTGCTTCTCCGTCCGGCAGGTTTGGGCTGTCGATGAGTTTTGCGACCCTCGAATTCTTCTTGCTCTTCCTCAGGTATATCCTGAATGTTGAAGCGTGAGCGACGACATGCCCTCCGATGGCTGCAGTCGGGTCTCCGAAGAACACATCAGGCCTTGACATCACCTGGTTTGTGACATATACGACGATATTGTTTGTGTCTGCCACTTTCATGAGTTCGTGCATGTGCTTGTTGAGCTTCTGCTGTCTCTCAGCAAGCGTCCCTCTTCCGATGAATTCAGCCCTGAAATGCGCTGTCAGGGAATCGACAATGACAACCTTCACATTGAGCCCTTGCTTTGTTATGAGATCGTTTATCTTTTCAGCGAGCAGCATCTGATGGTCTGAATTGAAGGCTCTTGCGATCTTTATGTTCCCAAGCACCTGTTCTGGATCAAGCCCTGCGCCTTTTGCAAGCTCGATGATCCTCTCAGGCCTGAATGTGTTTTCAGTGTCGATGAACACTGCGACTGCGGT
>JAMPXQ010000001.1 GCA_023701075.1 Candidatus Woesearchaeota archaeon | reverse complement strand
TGCAGAAAAGAGGCTATAATATGGCGTTGGAGAAGGAATATGATGTGATACTCCGCTCTTTTAATGATGAGAGAGAATACCTGTTATTTTGGGCATACTGTTCAGAGAGGAATGTTGAAGGATATATCAATGAGATAATCAGTTCTGAACTTGATGATGCTATCTATGTGCATGGCAAAGATTTCAATGAATTCTGCACTGAATTTTATGAACTGAAAAGAAAACTTGGCAACAGATACCTGGAATCTATGCGTGAAAATCTTGATTATGCGCAAAGGCTTATAGTGTCAACGAGCGCAGCGGATGATAGGACAACTGATCTTTTTGAAGAGTGGGTATCTGCTGCAGTGCATTGGTCTCTTGCAATCGGGATAGATATAAGGGATGAAGTAAGGGCAAAAGCATCAGCTTTCTATGATAAATGCGCTTATACTGAAAAAGAAGTGAACAATAAAATCGTAGAAATCTATTTCAACGAATCCATGTCAGTCTTTAGATCTACATACCCGCGTCTTTAAGAGCAGTGTTGCATTGAGAACAGACATTCCTCTCATCTATCAATGGGACAGTTTTCCATATCAAGGATTTGACCTTATCAAGGTTTTCTCCCATTGTCTTTAGCACTTGGGCATGGCTTACTGCATGGTCTTTCCAGCAGTCGTAATCAGTGACCATTGCGACATTCGCATAGCAAATCTCTGCTTCCCTGGCAAGCACTGATTCCGGAACCATTGTCATATTGATTATGTCTGCATCCCATTGCCTGAAAAGATTTGATTCTGCCCTGCTTGAGAACCTTGGGCCTTCTATGACGACACATGTGCCTTTCTCATGATGCCTCAAGTTCAATGCTTTTGCGCTTTCCAGCAGCTTCTTCCTCAGGCCGGAACAGAACGGCTCTGCAGCTGAGAGATGGACTGAACCATAGAAAGTCTGTATCCTGTTTTTTGTCATATCTATGAATTGATCAGTAAACACGATGTCTCCTGGTGCCATCTCTTCTTTTAGTGAACCTACAGCTGAGACAGCTATGATCTTTTTGACACCTAATTCTTTCAGTGCCCAGATATTCGCCCTATATGGCAGTGTCGAAGGATTGTATTGGTGAGACCTTCCATGCCTTGAGAGAAGAAAGACAGTCTTCCCTTCTATCTTTCCTTTTATTATCACATCTGATGGATTCCCATAAGGGGTCTTTACCTTCAATTCTTCTGTGTCTTTCAGTATATTTGGGTCATATAGACCAGTTCCGCCGATTATCGCTATCATATCCCTTACCTCATATCTATTTATCTATCTGAAATCTAGATTGCCCTTTATTTCAATCTGAAAAGAATTTAAAAAATTATGTGTTTTTCAAGACTTACATTTGTTTTCTAATGCATGCCAGAGGCATAGCTATTTTAATCTAAGACTATTTTATCTTACGATGCTAAAACCACTAAACAGCTGGAATAACCTTGATTTAAGGATTGACATGGCTGAACCTACTTCTGAAGAATATAGGTTCTTCATGCCGCTCGTCATTGCAGATTACCTGGATTTCCAAAACAGGGCGCATATATTAGATATGGAAGACCCGGACCTGGAGCTGGCAATCAGGGTCCTTTCTGTTGAAGGGCATATATCGAATGGGCATCTTAACAATGCGCTCGGTTTCCTGTTCGCCAACTATAATGAATTAGCCGGCCAGTATGGTGTTAGGCTGCCTAGAAATGTCAAGACTGCGAATGATTTTATCAGTGAAATAAAGGCAACTTTCGTCAACACAACGCCTTATGATATACTTTCTATACTCTATAACAAAGGGCTAGTAAAAAAATCTCCTGTACAAGTCATGGCATCTGTGCAGAAACATATAGACCAGTATGCTTATTTCTTGAATGATTTGGCTGATGGCATAGTCAGGCCGTTTACAGATGCCAATGGAGAACCAATCTTTGGGATGGTAAGGAATCTTGACCTAAATTTCAGGAGCCAAAACGAAGTAGATGCTTATCTGATTGCCACATTGTTCGGGCTTAAGGTCATGGACAGCGATTATTGGAGGGTCATGTCAAATCTCCCACATCTGGCTACAGGAATAAATACTACACTCAATAGGAGAAATCTTGTTGGAGCATCAGACGATGACCTCATGCATGACCTCAAGAGCATCACACAGATGGATGTGAGAGAGGAATTAGACCTCAATCCGTTCATGTCAAGACAAGAGGCTTGGGAAATGTTCTATAAGGAGTTCATGCCAAGGCTATATGGCGCAGGGATTGCAATACCTGGAATTGCAAAACAGAGCAAGGATGTGACAAATGGATATGTCAGGATATTCAGCGACCCTAATGGGAATCCTGGCACTGCTGATTTCATGTCTAACCTTTGGGCTGGGTTCATGTGGGGTGATTTTGGGTTCATAGGCCTTCATATGGCTGATTTTGAAGACACAATGGAAAAGGTCGCATTAAAAAGCTATGACGGAGGACAAGATACTGCGATAGCAAACATGCTCATGGAAAAGAGGCATGTCTCAGAGCTGTTTGAAAAATATGTCGGAGAAGCTGAAAAACTGATTGCTTGGTCGTATGAGAATCCTAATGCAGAATTCAAGAAGATTGAGAGCTGTTCCATAAGATATTTCTTGGCCAGGAACACTTGCAATGGTGAAGTATTCAATACTATCGGCGTACAGAACAATTTCAGAAGACATTTTGTTTCTCAGTACGAAACAGGATCTGTCGATAGAAACATCCCAAGCTATCTGATAGGGTTTGGCGGAGCGCCATCCAGGCAGTATTATGATTATGTCTTAAAGCAGGCAAGAACGTTCTACGACAAAGGCCTTTTTCCAAGCACAAGCTGGATATCAAGCCAGATCGAACATAGAGAATTTAGATATTAGTTTTTTTTAAGATTTTTTTATTATTGCTGTTTTTTATGGAGATATATATATAATCTAAATGTGTTATGCAACTTAACTTAACCCAATCAAAATAAGAAGTCTAAATAACTAATCTAAGCTTTCACAGCCTTCTCGCTGACAATTGCAGAGTTTCCGGTAGGATCTGATATAACCAGATCTATTGGGTCCCTGCCCCAAAGTACTCTTTGTATCTTCTTCAGCTGGTTTTTTGCTTTTGTCCTGACCTGAGGATCCTCATCGTCTTTCTGGTCTTCGATGACCTTTTTTATCCTATTCAAAATACCTTCTACATTTGTCACGTATCCATTTGAGACAGGTCCTGGCGTTATCTCGCACAGCCTAGGGACCTTTACAGTCGCATGGCTGCCTTTTATGACCCTGATGCTTAGGTCTGCCTCTGATTCTACTTTCAATGTGTATTTGACAGGCTTTCCGGCTTTATCTGTCTCTACATCTGCAAGATGGTAGTCACAGTTAGTGCAGTCCATAGAGAAAATGAAGCATACTCCAAAAAAAGGGATCTCCCTTTGCATCTCTCTCAATGTCAGGGTATCTTTGTGGCACATCGGACACGGTTGTTTTTCTAGGACATCCATTGATTCTTCTTCCATAATTGAAATGAAAATCAAGGGGTTTTTAAACCTTATTCTTTCTTTATCAAAAACTTTTTAAATCAACTCTAAATTCATTGGACTATGGCTACTGAAACAGTTCAAGTATTAGTTGAAGGGGGTAAAGCTACTGCAGCTCCACCACTAGGACCAGCTATAGGTCCACTCGGAGTTAACATCGGTAAGGTCGTTTCTGATATCAACCAAAAGACACAGGCATTCAAGGGAATGAGTGTCCCAGTGAAGGTTGCCGTGAATACAGAGACTAAAGAATACACAATCACAGTCGGAACGCCTCCAGCGTCACAGCTCATCATCAAAGAGGCTGGCGTACAGAAAGGAAGCGGGAACCCGAATTCTGCACTTGTCGCAGATCTCAAGATCGAGCAGATTATCAAGATTGCAAAGATGAAGGAAGATGCTCTTCTAGGGAAAAGTGCAAAAGAAAGAGTGAAAGAGATAATGGGAACATGCCAGAGCATGGGCATCATGGTCGAAGGAAAAGCAGTCCCAGAGACTTTCAAGGATTTGGAAAAAGGGCTATTTGACGAAAAGATCAAGTCAGGTAAGACTGAACTTAGCGCAGCTGAGCTCAAAGCTCTTGAAGAAGAGAAGAAGAAATTGCAGAAAGAGATTGAGGAGAAGAGGACTGAATACACGAATAAGGCCAAGACCCTCATCACTGCTCTTGCAGGCAAGACCAATAAGGAAATCAGGAAAGGCCTTGTCGAAGCCGGTATCCCGATGCTTATCATCAATGAGTTGGCACCAGAGGAGAAAGCAGAGCCTGCTAAGAAATAGGTTTAATATTTTTTTTAATAATTCATGTTTTTTTGTGTGTCTTCAGTATGTTCTTCAATAAGCTTATGTTAACATATCAAAAAAACTTTGAAACTTTCTCAAAAAAATGCCTAAAAATAATTAATTTCGTATTACTATCCGTCTATATGGGGGTTCCCTTCGTAGATGAATATGCCTTTCTCTTTCCCAAGCTGATTGAATCTCATGAGAAGGATATCATGCACAAATTTTATCTCCATCGGAGAGAAGACGAGCTTTAGCATCTCTTCTACAGGGTCTTGTTTCATCTCAAGGAGGACTTTCTCTTTCCCTTGCGTGAAAATGTAGCTTCTGAATGTGTTTCCAGAATCTGTCACAGACATGAGCTCTGTCTTCTTGAAACCTATGTTCTCAAGATATGTCTGGGCTTCGTCATACATCTTCTTCACAGAAGCGCCTGTGCTTGCGATCGACCTGACTGAGATTTGTTTTAACATAAGAGTAGTAACAGAACCTTAACTATATAAATGTTTCGTTTTTTGTTACTTTATAGTAGTTATAGTGGTGCAGCAACCAGAACTATATTTAAAAAGTAAACCTAATTAGTTATATATCTACTACAAACCTAATCCTATAGCTTTCAGTAGTCTTTTCTATCGACATCTGGTTGTATGTAGGGGCTTTTATGTCTCCGTGTGTCTCATATTTTGATGCAGTATCCCCTATTGCAGTACATTCCAGCGTGAAATCTTCAGTTATCTTCATATCCTCAAACTTTGAGAATATCATCTGTTCTGTATCCATAAGGAATATCAATTCATCAAGGAAATCAAACAATAGTTTCTCTAATGTCTCTGCTTTGACATTTATACTGATCGGCTTCTCTGCTGTTATTTTCGTTATGTCTGTAAGCAGGTTGAACATCCCTATGGCGGCTTCAGAAAATGCTTCTTCTATATATTTACCTTCAGCCTCTATCAGGACATCAGCCGTATGGTTATGATATCTGAACATATATCCAAAGGAAAAGCCCTGGTTTAATAAATGCTGCTGTCTGCCCTATAAAGATAGGTATCATCAAAACACAACTTTTTTATAACTTCTTGTTTCTCTTACATGGATGGCTACAAAAGAAGACGTCATGGAAGTCCTAAAGACAGTAAATGACCCTGAGCTGCAGATGGATGTCTGGACATTAGGCTTGATCTATGAGATTGAAGTGAAGAAGGAATCAGTGAAGATCATAATGACATTCACAACACCCATGTGCCCTTATGGACCCATGCTCCTGGATATGATAGAAGACGCAATAAAGACAAGATTCAAGGAGATAGCTGACGTGAAGATAGATGTCACTTTTGAGCCGCCATGGGAACCCAGCGAAGAACTTCGTATGATGTTTGGGGTCTAGTCTCTTTTGCGAGCTTTATTTCCTATTCATAACGATATGGTAGCCTAGCTCAACAATGATTGTTGATGCATAGTCTTTTACGTCAATATTCCTGGATTTCAAACTTTCAGCCATGCATTGAAACCCGGCAGCCATCCCTTCATAGAATCCAGGACGTTTAGCATTGTATTTTCCAGATATTTCCATTTGATATTGCGGAAGATATGCTAAATTGCTGGGCAGGTTACTTCCTTCCTTATAAATCTGTACAGTTTTTTTTGCATCTTTTATTGTCTCTCTTGGGATATATGAATCAGCTTTGTCATCAAGAATATGCTTTTCATTTTCCTCTAGATGCAGCGCAGTTGCGTATAACGCAGAACAAGCATGTGCAATCAAGTCAGCTCTTTGCCATTTCTTATTGCTCAACAATGAACGGAAATATTCCAATGAATTAAACATGCCTTCGTAGAACATAAACTCCTTCTTAAATCCTAGAAGTCCGGATGGGTCAGGCCATATCTGTTCCATAGGGTCATAGAACATCATCAGAAAATTCATATCAGTGATTTCTTCCAATTGCATGATCCAATTATGATAATATGCATATTCTTAAGGTTTTTTTATTTTGGCGGTTAAACCAAATAGTTTAATGTTTATTAACATAACATTTATATAGTTATTACTAAATAGTAGTAATATGGTAAACACACTTTATACAAACATAGTACAAAAATCAAACGAAATGATGCATACTGCACAGCCATATTTGGCAAACGCAGCACATGCAGCACAGCAGAATTTAAGCAATCTTGTTGAAATGTATCATTCTTTCGGTGAAAGATTGATGCTTGAAGGCATAAAAGTCCAGAATGGATTAAATGCAATTACAAGCCATGGTTCCGCATACCAAGATCCACTATGTAACGTACCAAAAGGCACTGATTTATATGAAGTTATAATGAATCCTGATGCATATAATTGTGCAAATTCTCAAGATGCATTAACTAATTTAGCCTCTCAATATGTCCCTGAGATAATTGGGCTTTTTGCAGGAGCAGCACTTATCGGTGCAACAGTATGGTATTTAGCTTCAATTGGAACGGCCGGAACAGTAAAAGCAAATGCAAGTCATTGGCATAATGTCCGAGACGAAGAAAAGAGATCTAAACAAAAAAACTAATTTTGTCAATTATTATTTTATTTCTTAAACCCTTTTTTAACAGCTCTAATTAGCAAGCAAAAATCCAACCTCTTTTGACCAGCATTAATGCAAAATGCATTATCAGTTCTATTTACTTGATATTTTCTATCAACGAAACCTTTATATATCAGTATATATATTTGTATACTAACATACATTAAAAATGAGAAAGGGTGCTTGATATGTTGATGGAAAAGGAGATACCAAGGAATGCATTAGTCGTCAGGGATTTAAGTGGGAGAATAATAGGCATCATCGAATAGGATTGCCAAAGTTTTCCTTTTTTTCTGAATATATTTTCATTTTGTGCTTGCCATGTGTTGCCCTGCAGATTTTTTCCTCTTTATTTTTTTCACAACCTTTAAATTAGGTGGTCTTTTCTCCAGTCACCAAGGGTGATTTTTTATGAGCAAGGATAACATACAACCAATATTCATATTGCCAGAGAATACACAGCGAAAGCAGGGCAGGAATGCACAGAGGAACAATATCATGGCAGGGAAGCTGATTGCTGAGACTGTCAGGACTACACTTGGGCCAAAGGGCATGGACAAGATGCTTGTGGATTCTCTTGGAGATGTCATTGTCACAAATGATGGTGTGACAATCCTAAAGGAGATGCATGTGGAGCATCCGGCTGCAAAGATGATAGTAGAAGTCGCGAAGACACAGGAAAATGAAGTAGGAGACGGCACGACTACTGCAGTTGTCCTTGCAGGTGAACTCCTCAAGAGGGCAGAAGACCTCCTGGATAAGGAGATACATCCTACTGTCATCGTTAAAGGCTATCTGATGGCATCTGAAAAAGCTCTTGTCGTCTTGAATAGGATTGCAAAGCCAGTCACTGTCAAGGATACTGATCTCTTGATCAAGATTGCTGAGACTGCAATGACAGGCAAAGGCGCTGAGGCCAATAAGACCAAGCTCTCCAGCATAACTGTAAAGGCTGTAACTCAAGTCATCAATTCAGATGGCAGCATAGATTCAGATGATATAAAGATAGAGAAGAAGCAAGGCGGAAGCGTCGATGAGTCTGAACTTATCGAAGGAATTGTCCTAGATAAGGAAAGGGTGCATAGCGGCATGCCTAAATCTGTCAAGAATTCTAAGATTGCACTCATAGATTCTGCACTTGAGATAAGGAATACAGAGACTGATGCAAAGATACAGATAACCGATCCAGGACAGCTCCAGGCATTCTTAGACATGGAAGAGAAGATGCTCAAAGACATGGTCAATAAAATATTATCTGTCGGAGCGAATGTCGTGTTCTGCCAAAAAGGCATAGATGACATAGCGCAGCATTTCCTTGCAAAGAATGGGATATATGCTGCAAGAAGGATAAAGAAGAGCGATATGGATAAGCTTTCAAAGGCCACTGGAGGTAGGATTGTGACAAATCTTGAAGATCTGTCTTCAAAAGACCTTGGCCAGTCAGGTGTCGTCGAAGAATCAAAAGTCGGGAATGAGAACATGACCTTTGTAAGAGAATGCAAGCACGCAAAATCTGTGACTATACTTGTCAGAGGAAGCACAGAGCATGTTACAGGTGAAGCAGAGAGGGCGATGCAGGATGCTATAGGAGACCTCATGGCTGCACTAAAGACAGGAAAGATTGTCGGCGGAGCAGGAAGCCCTGAGATGGAACTAAGCAAGGCAATCATGGACTACTCACAGACACTGTCAGGAAGAGAGCAGCTGGCTGTCAGGGCATTTGCTGAAGCCATGGAGATAATACCTAGGACTCTTGCAGAGAACGCAGGACTTGACCCTATCGACTGCCTGGCAGAACTTAAGTCAGCGCATGACAAGGGAGAGATCAGCGCAGGGATAAATGTCTTCACTGGAAAAGTCATGGACGCCTGGAAAGAAGGTGTCATCGAGCCTCTGAAAATAAAGACCCAGGCTGTGAGCTCAGCGACTGAAGTCGCGACAATGATCCTTAGGATTGACGATGTCATTGCTTCAGGAGAGAAGCCACAAGCCATGCCCAGAGGGCATGATGAAAATATGGAGATGTGATTATTAATTATCTTAATTTTTGACTATTTCTAATTTTTTTGTTGACATTTCCTCATTAATGACAGAGAGATAGCTGCTTGCTTTTTGAGCAATATTCACTATTTTATCATATCCTGCAGCAGCTAGGCTCTTAATTTCATGAGCAGTATTGATGTAAGGTTGTATTATTGCGTCATACGCCCAAGGAATGATCATGGATGAACCACCTGATCTGATTGCCATGCCGGTTTTTTTGATTCCATCATAAGCTAATAATCCAGGAGCTATTGGAATCATCATGCTTGCCAATGCCATTCCAATAGGAAGGAATCCAGCCAAGGCTTTTTGATCGCCTGAAGCATTGCTTAAAACATCGGAATCAGGAGAAAAACCAGTTGGCTTCATATCATCAGCATCATATCTGCACAATATATCCATAATGGGCTGATAATTCTGGATATCTCTTAATCTGACTTGATCAGGACTTCCTATTGTCAAAGTCTCCAAGTCCCTGTCCCAGCTATAAGACCAAGGCTTATCATACAAATCAGGGTTGGTCTTCCACATCAAGAAATCATATAATCTGCTGATCCTATTGAATGAATCATTTGGAACAAGGCCGCTTTTCTCTGATATCATATGCAGGGCATCGGCTATTGTCGTATCAAGGGTCAGCCCGAATGAAGGGTCATTGTTGAAGAGGCCAGTATTCCTCAAATCCAGTTGAGCCACACAGGAGTTGATATCCAATATCATTTCGCTTGCTGCCTGCGTAACCTGGGGGAGCACTGCCTGAGTAGGCATCTCTGTCTGAATCATCGGGAGCGGTGTCGGAAATGGTGTTTCTGTAGGCAATTGGGTAGGTATCGGTGTCTGTGTAGGGATGAATATTTCAGTCGGAAAAGCTGTGCTTGTAGGTTGTGGCGTGTGTGTATAGGTAGATATCGGTGTCAGCGTAGGAATACTTGTAGGAAATAGCGGCTTGCCTTCAAAGATGTAGGGAATCACGAAATATGTGCTGCAGGCTACAACTAGGCCCACTGCAGCAACCGTGCTTAGGACTATCGCAACCAAGCTATTGCCACCATTTCCTTGGACCTGATCCATTTCAGGCAAGTCATGTTGTAGTTGACTTGGAACAGGTCTTTTATCAGATCTAGGTAGATTGGCTAAGGGTGACATATCACGTGCATCAGTCTTTTGATCAATGTAATTTGCAGTCCTGTTTGTTATATCGTCATGAATTATCTTTACCTTACCGCCAGGTTCAACAGCATAGGTTATTATTACATTAGAATTCAGGCTACTCGCCATTGTCTTTAGAATATCTGCCTCTATTTTTGCATCTTTCTGCGTCTTCCCTGAAGAGACATATAATTCTATCATACGTGCATAATGGCCTGCAATACCCGGATCAAATATCTCATCAATGGAATTTACCATAATCAGTCATCAAGTATGTTACTACTTGGGCATAATTAATTTATATAAAAATATATCTACTCGGTATCAAGAGATAAAAAATAGCAATCAAGAAAAATAATTATTTGAGGCACTTGCATGCCTTATATCCCATGCTGAATGGCCTTACTTTTGATTTGAATAATGCCTTATTGCTCCTCTTCACATTCTTTGCGAATGGGCAGCTCTCTACATGGAGTGTCATCGATGATTTTGATCCGACATATGTCTTCTTTGCAGCAACTGTGACTTTTCTTGTGATTATCTTAGTCTGCTGTGTCTTTTCGCTCATCCTTGCTTCAAGCCTTGTAAGCCTTGCAAGGAGCGCCTTATCATTGTCGCTCAGTCTTTTTATCATATCCTGATGCATCCTAAGCCCTGCATTCACATCAACAACATCCTGCTTGACTTTCTTGAATGCCCTCATCACTTTTACATGCATCATTTTCATCATTTCCATAATATCACCAAGATTATGGTTGAAGGCAGTATATATAAATGTTGTGTTTTTTTGACTACTATTAAGTAGTATAAATTAATTCGCAAGATTGGAAATTATTAAATAGTGGATATTTATTTATGAAAACCATGACTAGAGTAGAGAGTGCCCAAAGGGCTTTTAAGAATAAGGATATCGAGGCCACAAAAAAGGCCCATACTGTGCATGCAATAGCAACTGAAGAGCATACGAAAGCTAGCGGTAAATATGTCGGAGATATGGTCTATGGTGCTTTGGATGGCACTGTGACCACATTTGCTGTCGTCTCGGGTGTACAAGGTGCAAATCTTGCTCATTCCATCGTCTTGATATTGGGATTTGCCAACCTTATTGGAGATGGCTTATCTATGGCTATAGGAAATTATCTAGGCACTAAATCTGAGCTTGAATATATAAAACAGGAAAGAGCCAGAGAAGAATGGGAGATAGAGCATTATCCTGAAGGAGA
Organism: Candidatus Woesearchaeota archaeon; assembly: GCA_023701075.1. Lineage (GTDB taxonomy): Archaea > Nanobdellota > Nanobdellia > Woesearchaeales > GW2011-AR15 > GW2011-AR15. The sequence goes on along the minus strand of JAMPXQ010000001.1, from coordinate 12,642 downwards.
GAAAGAAGAGATAAGACATATCTTTTCTAAAAAGGGTTTCAAGGGCAAAGATCTCGAAAGGGCTGTTAAAATTGTGACATCAGACAAGAAAGTATGGACAGATACTATGATGCTTGACGAACTTGGTCTTACTGAAGAAGATAAGACACCTATCTGGAGTGCGCTTGCAACGTTTGTTGCGTTCATCACAGCCGGATTCATACCCTTGTTGATATATGTATTGTCGCTTTTCATCCAGTTTGATTTCAACCTGTTCATTGTTTCGATGATACTTTCCGGGATAACCCTTTTTGTCGCAGGTTCTCTTAGGACTTTTGTCACAGGAAGGAATTGGCTGAGGTCAGGGCTTGAGATGCTGTTTGTAGGAAGCATCGCTGCAGGAGCAGCTTATCTGGTCGGATACCTGCTCCAAGGAATAGGTGTATAATCACCAGGTCATGATTCCAACAGCCAGAAGTATCAGGCCGACAACCATAAGGACAATAGGGATAAGGTCTTTTGTATCCATATACTCTTCTGTGTTGGCGCGGTTTATATATTTTTTTAAAATTCGTCATGATTTAGACTTAACATGAAAAACCTAAAAAAACTCGTGCATTAGAGCAAGATTTAAAAGCAATATAGAATTTCATTCCAATATTATCCCATTTAAAGCTTCAGCGGTAACGCGGTAAGGGTTAGCACCTTTATGAATCCGTTACACTGTGTAAAGCAGGGAGCAGCAGTAGTCAATGCCGCAAAAACATCATCCCCTCTTAGCTCAGCGGTAGAGCGTTCGGCTGTAGTTAAAAACACTTATTGACGTGGATGAGTATCCGAGGATGAAAATAAGTCAGCCGATACCGAAAGGTCCCCGGTTCGAATCTGGGAGGGGGGACGTTTTTTTTTCTCATGGAAGCCGCAGAACTCAAGAAGATGATTGAAAAAAAGGCAGATTTTTTCCTATTAGATGTCCGGACAAAGCAGGAAGTTGATTTCACCAGAATAAAAGGTTCAGTGCATGTACCGATTAATGAGCTGCAGGATAGGGCAGATGAGCTGCCTAAAGAGAAGAAGATAGTCGTCTATTGCCATAGCGGCGGAAGGAGCGCATATGCCACAGCTTTTCTAAGGAACAAGGGATTTGATGCAGAGAATCTTGAAGGCGGGATAGACGAATATGCAGATTTAGATAAGTCAATAAAAGTTTATTGATATGACAGCCTGGCTTATACTGACAATGCTTAATTAATAGTTTAGGCATATGCCTTATATCTTAAGAACAATATGCAGTTCTGAAAACAATAAACAAAAAATAAAGAAATTATCTTTTCTTCTTCTTTCCGCAGAGCATATCGTCAAGCGACAATGGTCCTGCTCCTGATAGTGCCAATGACAAAGATGCTGCAAACAGCGTCAATGCGAATTCATATCCGCCTTGGCCGGTAAGCCCGTTTGCAAAGTGCACTTTCAATACTGCAACAGCCATTGTTATTGCCAGCAGCAGCCCGAAATATCTTACACCTAGACCTAATATGAGCGCGATTCCACCTACCAGCTCTACAAATATCACTATAGCTGCCATGATTGTCGGAAATGGTATTCCTATATTTCCGAAAAAGCCGCTGATACCAGTGATTCCAGTTGTGAATTTCTGGTAGCCGTGGACAGCAAACACTATCCCTACTACAATCCTTAATACCAAAGGAGCATACATCTTATATCTTTCGCATAATGAATTCCATGGACATTCCATATGTAATCACCCATGTTAAGTTAAGGTGGATCCTTTTTAAATATTGTGTTTAACAGATGCCACCAAATAAAATATTAAAAAATAGTTATTCTAATCGCCTTATTCAGAACTCTCAATCTCCTTGAGCTTCTCATTCAAGACTTCGATTGTCCTCTTGTTGTCCTGCGGGTTCATCAGTCCGCCGCATTCAGGACACTTGAAATTTATCTCAATCGCCTTCTCGAAATCCACTCTTGAGCATGCATGGGTGCAGATGTAGAACATGTTCTGCTGTTCTCTTTCTATCCTCTGCTTAATCTGCTCTTTTTTCTCTTCCTGCAGTTTTTTCTGTATCGGCAATATGTTCTCTTCCAGGAAATCCCAATGGCTTATATGCCAGCCTTTATGCTTGTCTCTCTTCCTCTGGAATTTCGCCAGGTTCTTCTCATAAAGCTTATAGAGAAGCGATCTCGCTTCCTGTATGCTTATCTTCATGTCGTCTGCCACTATAAGTTCAGAAACATCAGTCTTGCCCCTAAGGTACAGCGCTACATCAACAGCTTCTATTCCAACTGCTTGGGATATTACTTCAGATATTGTCTTTTTTGTCAGTTTCATGCCCCTCATCACCATCTCAATGGGTTTTCCTATCCAAAATAAGTAGGAGATTCAGCCTCAGGCTCTTTTTTCTTAGTAGTCTTCTTCTGCATCTTCTTTATAGCTTTTGGCTCTTCAATCTTCCCGAATTGTTTTTCATAATTCTTTATGTTCTGTGAAAGCATATCCAGCAGCTGCTTGGCTATGAACGGGTCCATCAAGACAACGTTATGCCTAAGGACAAGCGGCTGGTATTCCTGGTTCCTTACATCAACCCTAGGAGTTATGCTCCTAAAATCAAGAATTATCCTAAGCGGGTTATGTATGACCCCAATCTCGTCAGCAAAAAACGAGCTGCCGTTTTCAATGTCAAACTTGACTTTTCGCTCTTTCATCCCCACACCTGAATCAGGAAAGAGAACATGGCATGCTTTTTAAATCTTTTGGAGAGGATAAATCTTCCTTCCATCGTATATGTATCAATTATTTAAAGAAAGATTTATTCCGCCAAAACAATATATGAAATATAACTGGCAAACTAAATATAAAAAAACAATCAGTCTTTTTCTCCTATACCTTTCAGTTTCTTTGTTATAGGAATCTTCTCAGCACACTTGCCGCAGCTAAAGACTATCGAATCCACTCCTTGATACTTCTTTCTTTTGTATGGCACTTCTGTCTCTCCTTTGAACTTGCATTTAGGGCAGGTATACATTATCTGCGCAGTCAGGCTGTCTTCATATGGTTTCTTATCTATCGTATGCTTGCATAGAGGGCATTCATAATATGTAGCCCTTATCTTGACATTGCCTTTCTCCCCTTGCGGCTTCCCCATCTTCGCTTTTCCGCACTCCGGGCAGTCTTCCCTGTATGCCCAGGCCTTTATCTGCCCTTCACCTATCTTTCTTGTCGTCCAATAAACTACTTCATCCATTGAATCTGGTATTTTTATAGTCATGATATCACCTAAATCATCCAAATAGGATGAGGTATATAAATTTTTGTTCATCAGCTTTTTATATTACTCATGATTCATCATCCTGCAATGGATCTGCACAAGAAAATCGCAGCTATGGCAGGGAAGTATGCTTGTCCAGAGACTAGCTCCAGCTTGGTTCTCGGATATGGGTTCACTCTTTTTTATGAACGAAAGGTACAGGACTTAATCCCCTTGAATTATCTCATGCTTAATCATCAGGATGAAAAGATTGGCTTTTTTCATTTTTGCGGTCCGGTCCTGGAAGATTCTTTGAGATCAGTGCATCTGACTTTCAGCCAGAATTCCCAAGACTTCGATATCAACGATCAACTAGGCTCACCAAGGGCGTATTCTTTTTTCCTAAATGAGCAATATCGGGCAACAAGCTCAAAAAAATATTTTGGGCTTGCCCATGCCATGATCACAGTAGGGCTAGAGATTGCTGAAGATTTAAGCATCCAGGCCGGTCCAAGGACTAATCATATTTTTAGGTTCATAAATTGTTCAGATGACATGAAAAGATGCCTTAAGCATTATGATGGGTTCAAGAGAGACAAGAATGATTACATATTCGCCTATTCAAAACCGACAAAGCAGATATCCATCCAGGTAATCTAATTATACTATCTTCATGTTTATATTAGTTGCATGTTCATTCATTACTAGCAATATTCATAATATATCCAGAATATCATTCCTTAACACTTGCTTTTTTATCAGCTTTAAATATAATCATTCATTACCTGTGCAGATGAGCCTTAGCGATCTCTTGCATTTTAATAATCATAAATTAATTAGCTTGGTAAAATCTCGGCAATTAGGTTCAGATATCCTTTTTGGAATACATATGCGACCTTCTTTCATGTATGAATACCAATTCACTGAAAAAATTCCTGCTGGAAATGTACCTGCTCAAGTCTCACCTTATTTTTTACAAATGCCTGCCTGCAGTGCAAGGACAAGCAGGGTTCCAAAGACGGATGAGCTCCTAACTATAGGCTCAAACTATATGGATAACCTGGAGTCATTATATAAAAATATAGGCGAGTTACCTACAATAGAGATAATCTATTTCGATGCGCTTCTTGATAGGTTCACTAAGCCGATATATCAGAAGATCGAATGGATATTAAGCATCGAAAACAACCATAAGAAACCATTTCAAAAAAAGATCCTCAACCGTTCTTATTTCATGGGCACTTTCGGGGACAGATGCGTCTATAGCATTCTAGAGAATTTTGAGTCATGGGGCGCTACAGAAGAGATCATCCTTATTCCAGGAGCAATAATCAATTCTGATCTTGGCACAAAAAGGCTTAGCGACAGGATTGAAAATTCAGACGTCTTAAGACAAGGCAAAACTAGGATAGGCATATGCCAAAATGTCGCAGACCTGCAGGATATAACTTATCTAAACTAATTTTTTAGGCTATCCTCTCTTCACTTCTAGGCTTATTGCCTGCTCATTGACTTTGATATACATAGGGCATAGCTTGAATTCGTAACCATACAGCCTGCAGAATTCCAGTATCTTCATCCTCTCTTCATCGTTCCCAAAGCGTACGATGACATTGAGTCCGTCACTTTCTCTATGGATTATATCAAATGATTTCAGCTGTGATTTTATCATCTTAGTCTTTTCATTAATATTCTTCAGCTTTGCCGGGAGGCCATCTATCTCTTCATTAAGCTTCTCAAAGAAGTCTTTTCTCTCTCTCTTGAAATTTTCCGTGAAGAATCCAGTGAAAGCCGTATCATCATATGCTGCAAATCCGCCGTATCCGACTTCAATAGGCTTCCATTCACCAAAACTTCCCAAGATGATGTCACCATGCTTTGCAGCGCCTTTTCCGATGCTGCCTGATACATCGTTAATCAGGAATGCGCCTGTTTTTTTGCAGAGCGCTGATATCTTTTCCATATCCTCTTGCACACAGTAATATCCTGGCATAGAATTCATCAGGACTGCAGTATCCTTGTCAAGTATGGCTTTTAGCACATCCAATTTCACAAGGCCATAATCTGTGTCCATAAGCCGATATTGGAATTTCAGTTCTTTCGCATACTGTTCATAGGTTATCCAGCCGCCCTGATCCTGGAGCAGCAGCTTTGTCTTTCCAAGAGATTTAGCTAGCTTGAGCGAAAGCTTGATTGCGCTGTTGCCTCTGTCAGTGAAGAAAACATGCTTTTTTCCAGTAAGCAGCATAAGCTTTGATCCGGCCTTATTCATCTTGATTCTTCTTTCCTATCTGAGTGCCAATTGAGATGATAATTCCCTTTCTTATCTGTCCTTTCATAGGTATGGGCGCCAAAATAATCCCTCTGTCCCTGGATCAGGTTTGCCGGGAGCTTTTCAGCTGTCTTTAGAAGGATATAATTCCTTGATGAATCAAATGTCAATAATGGCGTGTTTGTCTCTATCCCTAGCGAGCACACCTTCCTCAGCTGCTTGAATCCAGTATATATCTGCCGTTCAAACGGGACAAGGAGGCTTATCTGATCCTCTGAATATGATTCTGATATCTCATCCAGGAATTTTGCCCTGATGATGCATCCTGCTCTCCATATCTTTGCAATCTCGCTCATGTCAGGCCTTCCGAAGCCGAACTGTGCATATCCTTTCTTGATAAGTTCAAATCCTTGCGCATAGCAAGATATCTTTGCGATGTATAACGCATCTCCAAGAGATTTTGTGTCTATAGGCTGTCCTGTCTTTTTCAGCTTGATGAGCTTTGAGAGCTTGACCCTCTCCTTTTTCTGTGATGATACTGCTCTTGACGCAACAGCTGCATAGATGGAAGGGATTGCAACGACTCCGTCGATGCCTAAAGATGATTCAATTGTCCATGTGCCGGTGCCTTTCATCATCGCCCTATCTAATATCTTGTCAACCAATTGGCCTTTTGTTCTAGGGTCGCTTTGTCTCAATACTTCTGATGTTATCTGTATCAGGAATGAATCAAGTTTTCCTTTGTTCCATGATTCGAACACATCTGCTATCTCTTGGGCTTCCATGGATGATGACATCAGGTCATACGCTTCTGCAATCAGCTGCATGTCAGCATATTCAATGCCATTATGCACCATCTTGACAAAATGCCCTGCTCCATGATTCCCCAGATATGCTACGCAAGGTTTTCCTGCTGCAACTGCTGCAACTTTCTCTAGTGCCTCCTTAAGGTAGTTATCATATGCCTCTGGAGTTGCTCCGCCTACCATGATTGAAGGGCCATATCTAGCGCCTTCCTCTCCGCCGGATACACCTACACCGAAAAAATTGATCCCTAATTCAGCTGCTTTCTTCTCAAGCATCATGGTACCCTGGAACCTGCTGTTGGCAAGGTCGACTACTACTGAGCCTTTCTCTACAAGCGAAAAAAGATTCTCTGCGACAGAGATAGTCGGCTGTCCTGCCTGTATCATGATGAAATAGATGCCCTTGCCAACCTTTTTTACAAGGTCTTTTAGTTCTCCAGTGACCGGGATGAGATTCTTTCCATATGGTCTATCTTTATTTTCTTCATATACTTGGATTGTCTTTTCAGAAGTGCGGTTGTAGATGTGGATCTCAAACCCTTTGTCTGCGAAGTTCTGTGCGAGGTTGGAGCCCATGACTCCCATGCCGATAAGTGCGAGTTTCATAATGATGAAAAAAGGATGAGGGAGTTATAAATGTTTTGGATGGAGTGATAAACCAATTTTATATTATCTTTTATGTTTATTTTCTATTCTACAAATAGCTTTAAAAATAACCTCCTTTCTCTAATGTATGTTACTATGTATAAGGGATAAAATGGCAAAAATATTGATTATCGGCGCGCACCCAGATGATGATGAAATCAGTGCAGGTTTAACAGCACTTATAGCATTAAAGGAAGGGCATGATGTCATCAGTGTCAGCATGACACAGGGCAGTGCCAGGAATAAGCAGGAAAGATTAGCGGAATGGGAACTGGCTTCTGCCAGGATGGGATATACAAAAAACGTAATCTATGATTTTCCGGATACGATGCTTCCTCAGTGTCATACAGATCTCATTGATAAAATGAGAGATCTTGCTCATGAATATTCCCCGGATCATGTCTACTTCCATTCAAATAAAGATACTCATCAGGACCATAAGGCAGTGCATGACGCTGCAAGTGTAGCATTCAGGAATGGGCCTTCGCTCTATGAGATGATGGCACCATCATTACAGATGTCTGATTTTAGGCCACATATTTTTTATGAAACTACAGATATATTGCTCCCGCTTAGGAAAGCATATGCATTATCAGCTTATAAATCTCAGGCAGATATAGTCTCTCCTCAGGCAGGCTTCATGCAGATGGTGACATATGGAAGATGGTATAGGACAAAACAGCATGTCAGGACCATAGCTGAATCAATCGATGATGATAAATTGCTTCATGAGATTGTAAGCATGAATCCCTTTGAAATAGAACCAAGGAACAATGACCTTCACGAAGTGTATAAGGGAATAATGGCGCTTTGTCCTTTAGGCACAATCTATGCTGAATGCTTTGAACCTAATCATGTCGTTCCTAGATGGTAATTGTTATATTCTTTTAATCACTTCTTCTAAAATCAACTTCTTTTCTTTGACATAGATTAGAGTTAAATTGAATGAATTAAACGGTTAAATCACTAAGCACTAAGTTATATTTTTTTGTAATCCTCAATTCTTTGACCATATTGTTCCAAAACGTTTTTTGCTGCAATTTCAATAGCCTCAAGTTTATTATCACCATATATCATGATGCGTTTTTCTAATGGCATTATGTGAGCAACATTCTCACCTAGTGAAGTGAAGAAACTAGACCAACCTGTGTTTTTTTTAAAGACATATAGCCCATCTCTGTCGAATACACCATCATAATCTTCCATCCAATGATAATGTTCACCATTTACAATATATTCTGGCCCTATTAAGTCATTTAATGATTTGGCCATTTCAGAAAGTAAGGTATGATAAATTTCCTCTTTTTGCATAGTGTCCATTTTGTATACCTCTTAATCATGAAAACAAGATTTAATATATAAATGTTACCATTAATTAGTAGTAATTTAATTGGTTTATTTTTAATTGTTTTATGGCCTAAAATTTATCCTCTAATAAACTTAGTCATCTGCTAAGATATTGATCCAATAAATCTAAAAATGGTTATTTTTCTAGAAACAATAATAAATTAAAAAAAGTAATTTATTCGAGAAGTAAATTTTTTACTTCATCCCTTACTCTCTGATAATAGTTATCCCTAAGATATTGCATGTCAATCCCATGCCCTTCCAATGATTCCCATTGTTCATTGTGTTTTATATCTCCTGGGTACCATATCCTGAAGATATCTTCAGTTATATTCTGATACCAGTGTCTTTCCCCTTTCGCAGGCCAGCTTAAGTAAAGAGGTATATCTACACCTAGGTTGATCTGCTTGTTCAGCTGAGGTAATGGGACACCATTAACTAGCTTGTCCTGTATGAACATCTCTGCAAGCAAGATTGATTGGTCAACTCCTTCTGCTGATCTATCAAGATATCCAAACTGGACCTGTCCATAGGATTCATATTTCTTGACTAGATTGTACATTTTTGCAGCTCTCTTGACTTCTTCGAACGGTTCGTTCTCAAAATCATACTGTATCCTATCTACTAATCCCTGGATCACTTCTTGCTGCCTTACCATCCTTGTGTCATCTGAATCGCATTTCCTTTCTCTTGCGTATCTCATTGCAGTCTCTCCTGACATCATAACTTCTTCTCCAGGATAGCGTGGACCGCATGCGTATTGAACTTTTATTAGGATGCCTTCCCTATCAGATGCGATATCTATAAGTTCTTGAATCAACCTTTCAGTATTAGTGAAAAAATAGAAATCTATCGGCAGTCCGGTAATGTTTTCAATTATTGGTACAAGTATATTTGTTGTGCTAAATCCTTTATACCATGCGAAATTTACTCTCCTATCAAGTTCAGGCACGTACAGATCCCTGTGGATAGAGGTTATATCTACTTGGCCATCTCGTGTAAGAGACAGAATCTTATATGCGTCAGGAGGACTGATGGTGGATGATTTGCCGATGAACAGGAAATTAGCAACATATTTATCGAACAATTCCGGTGTCATCCTAGGCAGATAGTCATTATCCTCAGCAATCCTGTTAGTCCTTATTCCGCTGACAATATCCTCAATCTTTACAATTGAATCCGGAAGATCTAACGGAACTGCGTTGTTCTGGCTGCTAGGTGCTCCTTGTGCCGGAATCTGGCTGGACCCTGATGGCTGTGTACCTGTGCCGGACATATCGGCATAGCTAATCTTTTTTGGTGGATTGAAATACTGATATATTGGTTTAGCATTCGCTAATGCCGTACCTGCTGCAGCCAAACCTGCAAGCTTCAGGAAATCTCTTCGTGTGAATTTTTTCATTTTTTTCCTCCATTAATTTCTCTAAATATAATCTACATGCTTTTATCTATAATTTTCCAATTTTGCAATGCTTTCTTCCATAATCTTTAGAAGTGCAATATTATTTGAATTTTCATCTATCACACTTCCGACAATCCCCATGCCTGATGGCAATGTACTGTTAACATTGATTGATCCTGATAACCGATATCCTATATCCAGCAGTTCCTGTCTTTCCTTATTCGTATCTATAAAATAAGCATTATCCAGCACTAGACTAAATATCACTGCATTTTCATATCTCCTTGCGACTTGCATCGAAGAAACTTCGGAGGTATTTTTTAATGCATTTAAATTAGTAGCCATATATTCATAATACATACTGCCTGCATCAGAATTAGAATAGTATATATTTAATGTATCTGATAGCTCTTTATTCTTTATGTTCCCTAATTCTTCCGGGTTTATCAATAATGTCCTTACCAATGGCCTTAAGTTCACGAACGCACCATTCAATGCCGAGACATACTTTTCTTCCTTTGAACTATAAGTACCGTCAGCGAGAACTGCTTTAGGTCCGCCATGATATGCTGCAGCCAATTGATCGCTATTAAGTATAGGATGCTTGAATTGGTCAAACTCTTTAGACCTTTCTATATTATATCTATTCAGGGCAGCTGCAATCAGAATTGTCTGTTCAGGATTAAAAACATTCTTTTCCCAATTTGGATCAAAAAGTGAAGTGAAATAAGGACTATCTTCAGTAGTGACTAATGAAAACCCAATATCAAAATTTGATAATTTCACTTGCGCAATGCCATAATCATCTGTAGTTGTGTTAATTGCTGTCGGATCTAAAGTAGACTCAAGATACAATAGCTGAGCCAGCCATAATGGGTCAAGAGAATATCTTGCAGATGCTAATTCAATCATTGATTTAACAGGCAAAAATCTTTGCAGCCAATTTATACTAACAGGGTAAAATCCGATGATGTCTGCTGAAATAGGAGTAAATCTATCTGTAAATATTATCAAATCAAATTCGACCCCGCTGTCTTCAAAGGTCATGCTAGAAGTGACATCTGCAAATTCAATATACTTGTCAACTTGTGGTGCGTATCCGTTTTTTGGCAATTGTTTCTTATGTGTAGACCCATCACTGACATATGCATCATTATGCTTGAAAAAATTATCGAAGAAATGCTCGTTTATTTCCCATCTGAACAATACTTTGTCTTTCATATATTCTGGATCTGTAACAGCAGGATTAAACCTATCTTTTATTTTTACAAATGCGTCAAATTCAATCTCCCTTTCACCATATTCAAAACTTAGTATATCTTTTAATGCAACGTTTTTTGGAAAATAACCCATAGGGAATGCAAAGAAATCCACATTCCCTTCACCAACAACACTCTCAAGCAAAATCTTGCTTTGAGCTATTTCATCATATACTTCAGCTTTAGGTAGATCTTCCAGAGATTGGCCGGTTATCGTATGGGCTCCAATATCAAAGCCACTAGAGTAAAGATAACTTAATACAGCAGGGAAATTGTCCCAGTTTCCGAATGGAGCTTTATAGAAATCAATGAAGAATGCCCCTGTAAACCCAAAATCCTGATGTTTCCTAGAGAATTCCTGAAGTATCCCAATTGCACAAGTCGGATTGACATAAATATTTCCATCGACCTCTTTCACCAGATTGAATTGAGAATCTGCAGCATCATCCATTGTCAGGCAAAGCGGCTTTCTCCCTTTAGGAATAGAATTCAGATTATTTGTGACTATATCGGATAAAGATACAAGCACGTAACCTTCGTTGTATAAGTTTGCCAATGTATTTCTAAACTGCTGTGAACTGATACTTACATTGCTTCCTTCCCTTAGATCAAGATGGTGCATGGCCAAAATAGGGATTCTCCCTAGGAATGGTTCTGAAACTTTAGCTGTTTTTGTGACATAATCATACGGGATGTAGCTAGGTGAATCAAATGATGGAAGTATATCCGTATATTCAATTTTTAATAGATTTCTGACGTCAGGTTTATCCCATTCTATCTTTTCAGTTATATCATTGCTAGGGACATATATATTGTATAATGGTTCAAACTTCCTTACTGCTCTGGTGAACAAATTTCTATAGGACATAGCAAGCCATCCTTGAAAGATTGATCCTCCAATAAAAGTTGTTCCTGCGGCGGTAAGTCCTGCAAGTTTTAAAAAATCTCTCCTAGTTAGCTTTTTTGTCAAACAGATACACCTCCCCATTATTTTGTTCCATTAAATTTGGACGGTTCCATTTGCTTTTGTTCCATTTATGAGTCTCTCCTCTTAAAATATCCATCGTAACTTCTGCGCCCGCATGAAGATATGAAGTTGACATAGCATAGGCCTGCAGGAAATATGCAGGGAACTGGAATAAATTTTTTGGTGACAACATGCCAGTGATTATAGAAGATTCCATTATCTCAAAAGTGATTAAGGCAGTTGCAAGCCAAGGATCATAGAATGCTATCACAGGGAGGGAATATCTATAAACTGCAGATAAATAACTTCCAGCTATTGATGGCAAAACTGTCGTAAACGCTAAACCCGGATTTTTGAAAATGTCTTTCTTGTGCAACCACAGCGCTTCTAACTTTCCTTTATTCCACCTCTTAATCTGTGAATAATAATTTCCGAAGCTTGAAGGTATCCTGCTGCTGGAACGAACGTCTGTAGCTACTTTTACATGTTCACCCATCTCTTGCAGATACCAACATAGTTCAAGATCTTCAGTACATGTACCATAAGATATATCATATTGCAATAATTTATCTTTTTTTGCTGCAAAATTAGCCCCTACTAAAGTATTGACTGCGTGTCTCCTCATCTGCCACATCCTATTGAATGCAGTCACATTATATGCTCTTGTCCTTGCTTGATAAATCAAATGCGGTTGCA
>JAMPXQ010000101.1 GCA_023701075.1 Candidatus Woesearchaeota archaeon | reverse complement strand
TCCGGGAGACTACGAGACAATCTTAAAGAATTTCAAAAACACACTCATAATAAAAGCTGAGAACCGAGGGAACAGCCTTGTGATATATACCAACAGGCCAGACAAGCTGCTTGTGAAGCTCCTACAGACAATAGAAAAGCTTGAAGAGAACCTGCTCGATCTAAGGATATCAAAACTCAGCTTAAGAGACGTATTCAAGAACCTTACCAATGAAAACAAACCAGATAATAAAAAAGAACATTAAGCTACTGCTTAGGTCAAAAGTATCTACAATTGTGCTAGTCTTAGGACCGCTTCTCCTCATATTACTTGTAGGACTGTCATTCAGTTCAAACAAATTCTTCCTCAAGATGGGAGCGTATTCGGAAGGATATTCTGACCTAAGCGAATCTGTCATAGAGAACCTCAATGAAGGCGGTTTCTCTGTCAAGAAATATGATACCAATGAGACTTGCGTCACGGCAGTGAAAGAACAGGAAGTGCAGGCGTGCATTGTCTTCCCTCCAAATATGGTAGTTCGAAACGACATGCAGAATGTCGTCAAGTTCTATGTGGATGAATCTAAAGTGAATGTCGTATACCTTGTCATGTCAAAACTTTCTGAATCATTTGGAGAAGTCACTGAAGGAATCAGCAAGGATCTCACGCAGAAGATACTAAACAGCCTCTTCACCAGCAAAAACACGCTTGTCGGCTCCAGAAACACACTTTCCGGCATCACTAATGAAAATGTCATAATAAGCACTAACAGCGAAGCATCCTCATCCAGCCTGAGCGGACTTAATTTTGATACAAGCGGACAGAGAAGCGTGACACTCAGCATAACAAGCCTTAAGACAAAACAGGATACTTTCCTAAAAGACACTGATGCAATGATTGTCAGCGCAAAATCTTTCATCACTAAAGTGAAAAGCGAAGGGTCGCTGAATTCCAACCAGACCAGCGACATAAACAAGCTGCAGGACAAGATAACTGAACTTGACAGCGCTATTGCAAGCAGCCATAATGTGACAACAAAAGAACTGACAAAGCTTGTGACTGAAGTCGACGCTGCACTCAGAGACCTTAACCAGAAACTGACGAATGCAGCAAATGTCAACAGCCAAGTATTAAACAAGCTTGATTCAATAAGCAGGAGCAGCAAGAGCCTAAAAGAGAAGGCTGATAGCCTTGACAAAGACATAAACAAGATAATAACAGACATAGATACCATTGCAATAACCGATGCAGCAAATATCGTCTCTCCAATAACCACTGAAATAAATCCAATAACTGAATCGAAATCAAACCTTAGCTATCTATTCCCAAGCCTCCTTGTGATACTCATGATGTTCATCGGGATACTACTCCCTTCTACACTGATAATAATGGAGAAGAATTCAAGAGCTGCTTTTAGGATATTCACGACACCTACAAAACCTTGGATATTCAACTATGCCACTTATATCACAAGCCTCATGCTTGTAATGGTGCAGCTCATACTCATACTTGCTGTGTCCCTTCTCTACTTCAATATCGGGTATATAAATTTCCTATTGATACTGTCATTATTCTGCGTGGCCACGTTCTTCATCCTGCTAGGGATGGTCATCGGGCTGATGTTCAACACTGAAGAGATGGCGATGCTGTTCTCTGTAAGCCTAGCCACCATACTGCTACTTACTTCAGGCATCGTCTTCCCGCTTGAAAGCATGCCAGAATATATATTAAAGATAGCAAAATATAATCCTGTTGTACTGGGCTCTGAGACTGTGAAGAAAACATTGCTCTTCAATTCCGGATTCGAATCCATAAAAATGCAGCTGCTCTCGCTTGTCTTGGCATCATTAGTCCTGGCATTCTTTATCCTGTTCAGAAAAGAAGGCAAGAAGAGCAGGAAAAGCGTCGTCCTAAGCTACTTCCCTATAGGCAAGGGATATGCAAAAAACATAAATGAGCTCATGATATCCATAGAGAACATCTCTGATGAGAGGTTTGATGAGATAAATGAAGAAGGAATCATCAATGAATGGCTCAGGATGATCGGCAAGAGGAAGGACTTAGTGAATAAGTTCAATGGAAAGAAGAAAGAATATGTCATAGCTCAGCTAAGTTCAGAAACCAAGAAAAAGAAGTAGGTTTTTCTTTTCAATAAACATGAAATCGTTCAAAAACATCTATCTCCTAGGAGGGTCGCATGTATCAGCTGTAAGCATAGAGAATGTCAAGAAGGCTGTAAATGAGATAAGACCAGATATAATAGCTCTTGAACTGGATATAGGCAGGGTCGAAGCGCTTAGGAGCAAGGAAAGACCAAGCAAGAAGGAACTCTTAAAGATACTCGGTATGAAAGGGTTCCTATTCTATGTCTTTGGGGAGTTTGTGCAGAAAAAATTCGGGAAGGCCATGGGCATAGAACCAGGGTCTGAGATGCTGGCCGGCCTAAATGAAGCTGAGAAGAATAAAATCAGAGCTGTACTGATAGATCGGAACATAGGGATAACATTAAGGAGATTCTCTAAATATTTCAAGAAGAGAGAGATAATAAAGATGATACTTGATTCATTCACACAGAAGATAAAATTTGACATAAATGATATCACTGAAGATGCTGTCGAAAAGGTCCTTGACATAGCCAAGAATAGGTATCCGACATTCCATAAGGTGCTTGTGGATGAACGAGACTATTTCATGGCAAGAAACCTCTACCAGATAAATAAGGAGAACCCTGAAGCGAAGATACTTGCGATAGTGGGAGCGGGGCATGTGAAAGGGATGATGAACTATCTGGCTATGTTTGACAGCCAAAGCACGCACACTATCCTACATAAACAATAGATTGTGCAATATCCCTCAACGCGGCGTGTTCCTGCCTGGAAAAGTTTAAATAGCTGAATTCCTGATAAAGGGACAATGGCATCCCATGCAAAGGAATACAGGACTTTCTTCTATAACCTGAAGAGGTATGGATTCACTTTCTCTCCTGAAGAGAAAAAGCAGATGCTGACAACCATAGCCCTCATCGCGTTCTTCTATTCATTCAATAAATGGGGAACTGTGACTTTTGACTTCTTTTCCGGCATCACAAATCTTCTTTTAGGCGCACTCTTCGCGACAATCGCACTCGCTGCAAACCAGGTGGGACAAAGATTCCTTGCTGTCTACTATGGATATGACCCTGTCTACCAGTCCGGAATGCTAGGGCTCATGATAGGGCTTGTCGTGACCTTTGCTTCCAGAGGATATCTTTTCTTCTTCTTTCCCGGAGCAATCAATATAAGGCATCTGACTGCTTCCAGACTAGGGGAATTCAGGTACTATACCAATGACTGGGAATGGGCCAAAGCTGGGTGCCTAGGACCGCTTTTCAACATATTCCTTGCTGCAATGTTCTCACCCTGGAAGACAAACCCCATCATATTCCAGTTCATGATGGTCAACATCCTCTTCGCAATATATTCCCTGATACCGCTCCCAGGAAGCACAGGATTTTACATATTCTATCCGCATATACATTTCTGGACTTTCATCGTCGGAATAGTATTAGGGTGCACTGCAGTCGTATTCTTCCTGCCACCTATATTCGCTATACTTTTCGGCCTAATCGTCGGGATTGTCGCCATGTGGCAGCACTTTGGTACAGACTATGAATATATAGTAAAGGGCGGCGGGGGACATCATTAATAGAAATGTTTAAATAACCACTTTGGTTTTAATGATACAGGTGAATCATAATGGCTGAAAAGAAAACTATGGAAGACGATAGCAAGAAATTCTCAAAACATCTACTTGGAAAGACAATCGTAAGCAAGGCTGGGAAAAGGTTCGGAGAGGTCGGCGACCTTGTGTTCGAGACCAAATCAGGAGAGATAATCCACATTGTCGTGAACAATCCAACTCCATATATCGAGAAGATGGACCTTGAGAAAGACAAGCAGGGAAGAGTTTTGATACCTTTCAGCTCAGTCATCGCCATGGGCGACTTCATGGTCATCGCTGAAGAAGACATCATCTGATCAGATTATTTTTTAATTCTATATCTTTAGCCATTAAAACATCCATCCCAAGATAATTTTTTAAACTACATCTCTTTCTTTTCAGCCATGGAAATGATATGGGTGGAGAAATACAGGCCTAAGTATTTCAAGGATATAAAGGGCCAAAAAGACATCATTGCAAGGATGCAGGCTTTTGTCAAGACAATGAACATGCCCCATGTCCTTTTTGCCGGTCCTGCGGGGGTCGGAAAATCCACTTTAGCCCTTGTTGTCGCAAGGGAGCTCTTCAAGGACACATGGAGAGAGAATTTCCTGGAACTCAATGCATCTGATGAGAGAGGAATTGACGTAGTAAGGATAAAGGTAAAGGATTTTGCCAGGACAAAACCTATAGGGGATGTCCCTTTCAAGATAATCTTCCTTGATGAATGCGATGCACTTACAAGGGAGGCACAGCAGGCACTAAGAAGGACCATGGAGAACTACACTAAGACCTGCAGGTTCATCCTCTCATGCAACTATTCATCCAAGATAATCGATCCAATACAGAGCAGATGTGTCGTCTTCAAGTTCAAGCCGCTTGACAAGAAAGATGTCTTCATGATCATTGAAGACCTGGCAGAGAAAGAAGGATTCAAGATAGAAGAAGCTGCAAAAGAAGCCATATATACTGTCAGTGAAGGAGACTGCAGGAAGGTAGAGAACATCCTACAAAGCTGCGCTGCCATATCAAGTGAAATAAAGGAAGATACGGTATATTCAATCGCATCTGCTGCAATGCCTAAAGAAGTCACTGAGATACTTAATGACGCAATAAAGCAAAACCTTGCTGAAGCAAGGAAAAAACTGCTCTCTGTCATGCTGGACAAGGGGCTAAGCGGACTTGACATAATAAAACAGATACAAGGAGTCATATGGAAGACAGACACTGAAAACCTTGTGAAACTTGAGATTGTCAAGCTCTGCGGAGAGATAGAATACAGGATGGTGGAAGGGAGCGATGAATTCATCCAGCTTGAAGCGCTCCTTGCCGGAATAGCCTTGATAAGACATGGAAAATAACCAACTGCTTGCAC
>JAMPXQ010000100.1 GCA_023701075.1 Candidatus Woesearchaeota archaeon | reverse complement strand
TCTCTTCTTCTTGGCTCTCCCGGATTACCTGGGATATGAGTCAGCGATTGCAATGCTCCCAAAATACAAGCCTGAGATTGAGATGGCACTAAGGCTGATGAGGCTTGGGAATGAGATGGTGAAGATAGTTGGAGGACGAGACCTCCATCCGGTGACTGCGACAGCAGGCGGATTTTTGAAAGCGCCGACAAAAGAGCAGCTCATGGGTCTGGTAGAAACATTGAGGAAAGAAAAAGAAGATGCCATAGCTGCAGCAAAACTGTTCGGGAACCTTGAAATCCCAAATGTCACAAATGACTGTGAATATTTCTCCTTGTTCGATGAGAAAGAATATCCTATGCTCCAAGGCCCGATAGTCTCACAGAAGAGCAGGTTTGAACAGAAAGATTACCTGAAGTATTTCAATGAATACCACGTGCCTTACAGCACAGCCAATTTCGTCGTGAAAGATGACAAGAGCTATATTGTCGGAGCTATAAGCAGGATAAATAACAGCCATAACAAACTGAGCAATGACACAAAGATAGTGATGCATGATGCAAAGATTGGTTTTCCTTCAGATAATCCATTCGCGAACAATTTTGCGCAGGCGCTTGAGCTCATACACTGCATAGATCATTCTATAGACATCTGTAAAGCAATGGACCCTAGAGATGAGAAGCCTATAGTCCCAAGACTAAAAGCAGGAAGAGGCGTTGCGGCAATCGAAGTCCCTAGAGGAATTCTGTTCCACGATTACACTCTTGATGAAAAAGGTGTCATAACAAAAGCGAATATAATAACGCCAACTGCACAGAACTTAAAGAACATGGAAGACATGATAAGGAAGTTCCTTCCTGACGTCATCCATCTGAAAGATGAGACAAAGATAAATCTGGAGATAGAGAAACTCATCAGGAGCTATGACCCATGCTTCTCATGTTCCACGCACTTCCTCACAGTGAAGTGGGATAAGAGATAAGCCATATTGCAGTTCTTATTTTAAAATAATATTATTAATGGATTATGTCTATCTTGGATCACGCTTATTGAATATAGTGTCATAGACAAAAACATTTTTGGAAGCGGCATCTAATATGCCCTGATAGAAGTCAGGGACCCTCCCATCATACATCGGGACGAATATTGCATCATATCTTTCTGAGATAGTCTTTTGTGCAATGAAATTTTTCCCTATATTATATCTGCCTGGCGCTGAATCAAATCCTGGCATGGTATGGACTTCCATAAGATAGGGTTTTTGATTCCTATCTACCATCACATCCACCGACAGCATCTTGGCATTTGAAAGCCAATCAGGGACATTGTATTTTTTTCTGAACTGGACTTCTGTCTCCTTGTAAGTCTCAAAGACTTCTTTGGCGAAGGCCAATATCTGATCGTTCTTGCTGTGGTCAAGAAGAGCTACTTCAGCTCCCTGGTGGCCATTGGTCAAAACTCTTGATAATGAAGGCAGCGGCTCAATCAACCGGCCTTTCAGATCAAGAAGAGGCGACTTTGCCTTTTTTTCATAATAAAGCACAGGCTCATCTCCCAAGAAAAGCACCCTGAATTCTCTCTGATATCCATCATCAGATGAAGAATATATCAAAGGCTGGATCACACATTCATTCTGCTGTGGGATATCATGTTTCTTAAGGATTTGCATAGCTTCATCAAGAGAATATACAGTCAAGGATTTTCCCTGATGCATAATTGGGTTTTTCATGACAATCAATTTAGGCATGTCTGGATCAGAACCAGCAAAAAGCTGTTCTAACCCCGATTCAGGGCTGGAAGATCCTAGATGTAGCGTAGGGATTGTCCTCACTTTAGAACTGATGCTCTCATCCCTGAATTTAGCAGCATGATTGATATTTATCCCTACAGGGTTCAATATGTCTATCCCATACCTAGCCATGGACGCATAGGACTCATATAATCTAGTGAATATTGCATCAGCTGATTCTGATATCCTTGAAATGAGTTCAAGTTCGACATGCACAAGGGCACTATGCTCTATGAGAAGTATTCTTGCTTCTGGATCAATAGCATTATTGGCTCTTCCCCTGATTATGTCCTCTGCTATTTCAAAGAATGCAGTGTATTGATGCATCCTCGCAGGTATTCAGCTATTATTTATAAACTAAATGGGCATCCTAGGATGATAAAATTAATAAATCAAGAAAGATATGCCTATCACGATGATAACAATCCACTATCTGGGCAATGAATTCATAAAAGAAGACTCGCTTGCGATCGAGCTTGCAGAGAAGATGAAGGCAAGATACAAGGATGTTGTCTTTAAAAAAATCGAGACTTTCGATGACCTGATGAGTGTGAAGGACAAATACTATTTCATGGATGTATGCGAAGGCATATCTTCTGCAAGGCTGATAAATGATATAGCTGTATTTGAGAACATCAGGAGCATAACATCGCATGACCTGGATTTCGGTTTTTTCCTCAAGCTGAATGATAAGTTAGGGGAAGTGAATAAGATAAACATAATCTGCCTCCCGAAAAAAACGTATGATGGCATAGAGAAAGACATTGATAACATGATAAAGATACTGGTGAAGCAAAATGAAAAGCATTAATCTGATATTCCTTACAGCGATAATCTCCGGATTCTCAATATTCATAAACAAGTTCGGAGTGGACATCAATAATCCATTCCTTTTCACATTCATAAAGAACAGCCTGACATTTGTCATGGTGTTTGGAGCAATCCTCCTTTTGAGTGAGCTTAGGGATTTCAAGAAAGTGAAGATAGGAGATTGGAAAAGACTTGCCGCAATCGGACTCATCGGCGGTTCAATACCCTTTTTATTGTTCTTCAGAGGCCTGCAGTTGACAAATGCAGCAAAAGGCTCATTCATCCATAAGACAATGTTCATCTATGTAGCACTGCTTGCATATTTCTTCCTAAAGGAGAGGTTCAACTGGAAATTCTTCACAGCCGCCGGTCTCTTGATAGTAGGCAATGCGCTTCTATTGAAGCTGTCATGGCAGCCGCTCAATATCGGAGACATGATGATATTTGCAGCCACATTGTTTTGGGCAGTGGAAAACGTCATTTCAAAACAGGCATTGAAAGATATTCCACCAAAGATAGTCGCATTCTCAAGGATGTTCTTTGGTTCCATATTCATATTGGCATTCCTAGTAGCGACAGGAGACATAAATGGTATTACGACAATGACACAGCAGCAGTGGCTCTGGTCGATAGTCCCTAGCATCCTCCTTACACTCTATGTGCTCACATGGTATAGCGGCCTAAAAGACGTCTACGCAACAACAGCGACTGCAATACTTCTGCTGGGAAGCCCGATAACGACGATGCTGAATTTCATGTACGCAGGAACACCAATAATATTGTCGCAGGCGATAGGGATTGTTATGCTGCTTGTTGGCGTGGTTGGAGTTACGTATATTGCACAGCAGACTGAACCTAGAAAGACAAGAAGCGTCGCTTGATTTTTTGATATTTTTTCTATAATTATTCTATAATATATGTTTACTAAAGAAAAATAGTGCATCCCTTCCTCAGATTTATAAATATCTTCTATTATCCCTATCTCATGGGGAGTTTTGGCAATCTGGAATTGATACTCAAAGATGGTACAGTGAAGAGAGCAGAAGTATATAGTGACGGGCCTTCTTATATCGCCCACGCTTTGGAAGAGCTGGCAATATATGCAGCAAGGGAAAACAGATCTATCTTTGACATTGACCTTGACGGATGGTTTGATAGGTTCACAAAAGCCACAGACAGCAGGATAGTTGATTCATATGAAGATCCATCTGCAAATTACTGCAGCATCGATCAATTGAAGAGCAGGATTGATGTAGACAGTTTCTTTGTGTATGATGGGGACGAGATGAGTGCCGATGGCAAGCGCACAGCAGTTGACCTTGCGAATCCTCATAATCAGTATCATTTCAGCTATGACCAAAGATCGCTGAGAGCAGCGCTGAAGATATTATCAAAAGAAGATTACGTATTCTGGAAAGACGGCATCCACCAACAAACATATTACAAAGATGTTATAGATGCCCAGTTCCCGCTAAAACCGGCTGCAGGGGAATATCTCCTGATAGATTCAATCAAGAGCAGCCGTGTCCTCTTCAGGCTGGAAGAGACTGGATTTATAGAGATAAATTATAACAATTGAATTCTTGCATTAAACAAAATGTTTTTATAATTCTATGATGAATGTAATGATTGATATATATGAGGTATGACAGATGAGATGGATATACGCACTATTTTTAGTCAGCATAATATTCCTGGCAGGCTGCTCTTCAAAGACAGCAGAGCCAAAACAATTGGATGAACTTGAACAAGAAGACGTCAAAGATGCGCAAGGTGAACCAACAGCAGAGGTTGATGACGCTGTAGAAGAGACTGACGACGCAGTAGAGAATGCACAGGAGATAATAGATGACCTGCCTGTTGTTGAAGACAAGATTTCTGATGTATTCTGTAGGCCAGGGGACACATACAAGTATTCCTCATCAGACGGAGACGTTGATGCGATAGTCTTAGGTCTTGAGAATTATAAAGGGAAGGAATTCTGCAAGGCGAATTCAGTGACAGTGATACCAACCCAGATGGGTGACATAGATTCAGATACGATATATTATTACAACGAAGATGCAAGCGAGATGTGGGTATTGACAACGACATCATCAGAATTCATGCCACAGCCGCAGACGAACGAAGTGCATATCGTGGATGGAAAGGTCGTGCAATAGATTTATAACTTCTTTATTCTTTTTTTCACATCATGGACGGCATCACTCTGGCAGCCAAGTATTCATTCATAACAAACAGGCTCAAGTATTGCGGGCCTGATGATGCATACAAGAGCTTCCTGGATTTCATAAAAGACAAGGACGAAAAGGCTGCAGAGAAGATCAGGGACCATATCACGAGGTTTGAAGGCCTCTATCCATATCTTGAAGCTATAGCAAAGAAGAGCAAGAGAGATATATTTGATAAGGAAGTTGTCGAGGCATACTGGATCGGGAATTCCCTATTGGATAGATTCAAGGAAAGTGATATGAAGAAAGTGGTGATGGCGC